>JAEDLA010000160.1 GCA_016295545.1 Oscillospiraceae bacterium
CCTTAACAACGTCAGAAATACCAACCTTGCCGTCAACGTCAGCGTCACCCCAGAGAGTAACATCGCCTGATGTAGTTGTAGGCACTGTTGTAGTTGTAGGTACTGTTGTAGGCTCGGTGCTGCCGGAAGCGATCTTGCCGTAAACGATGCCACAGCCGACAGTTGACATATAAATCTTGCCGAATTCGTTCATATCGCCGACAATGAAGTTTCCGTTGCCGGTACCTCCGTAAAGGTGGTCAGTGTTGATGCAAACCCAGGTTTTTCCTGCGTCCTGTGAACGGTAAATTCCCTCAGGATCGCTTTCGGAAGGTCTGCCGTAGATGTACAGCGTATTGGGATCGCCTTTCTTTTCCGGAGCGCCGTAGCCAACGGTCTTGCAGTAGAAAACGTCGGTTTTCGTAGGAGTACCGTTTTCTATGATGTACATACCGTTCCAGCCTGTAGCCATAGCCAGCTTATTTTCGGAGATATAAGCAAGGTCACCGGTGTGGTCGCACATATCATACTTCTCAATATCAGTCTTTGTGAATGTCTTGCCGTAGTCCTCGCTGATATAGAAGCTGTAGTGACATTCTTCAAATGTAGGTTCTTTTTTGCTCGTATCAGAAGCCCAGTAATCGTTGTACTTTATGCCTGAGCCGTAAACAATAGCCGGGTCATTAGGGTCAACGAGTGTATAAGTAGTCTTTGAGCCGTCAATTCCGGTAGATTCGCTCCATGTAGCGCCAAAGTCATCGGTATATGAAACGCCTGAACCGCTTCCGCTTGATTCAATAATACGATATTTGCCTGATTCAAGCTCAGTGATAGAAAGCTTGCCCTGACTGTACTTGAAAGTCATTTCAGTCCATGTAGCGCCGGCATCGGTTGAGTAGTAGCCCTTTGCGGAGTCATTTGCAACTCTTGCCATAACATCGGGGTTAGAGGGACAATAGGCAATACCGGAGGTTGAACCCATATTTGGCTTATGCTGCGGAGGAATGGAGTTCTCATCAGTATGAACGAAGCCGTCATAGTCACCGATTGCAGAATAAGCAGCTCCGCCGGGAACGCTTACCATATCGAGAGCAACAACTTCCTCAACGCCGTCAGGCTGGAAGTAGAACTGAACGCCCTTTTCGTCCCATACGTTGTCGCAGGCGAAAACGCCGTTACCGGAGGTAAGAACGATTCTGTCAGAATTTCTGGGATCGATAAGAATACCGCTTCCCCAGTGACAAGCCTTGCCGTATATCCAGTCATAGCCGTTTGTTGACATAGGAAGTGAAACGAATTCCTTATAAGGATCGCCGTTGCCGTAGATAGTTTCACCTGAGCCGGGGGTAATATCTTCCCATGTTGCACCGCCGTCAGTTGAACGGAAGAAGTGGTCGCCCCATGCGATGCTGTCGTCTGTCCATTCTTCTCCGAACCACTGGGCGGACCATACGCCGCAGGTTCTTGCAACAAGCTTGTCAGGATTGTTTTTGTCGGCAGTTATCATACCGATAGCATTTGAAACAGGTGAGATATCTGTTACCTTGCCGCTTGCAACGTTGTACTTGAAAGCACCGCCGGCAGAACCTGAGAAAGCAAGACCTGCAATATAGGTAAAGAAGATATTTCCGTTTTTGTCACTGGTAATAGAAACAGGATAGTTTGCTGTAGGGAGGTCAGCGCTGAGCTCTGTGAACTTGTCGTCCTCTACGTCAGCAACGTGAATATTGGTCTGACCTGTAACGGAAGTACCAACATAGACCTTTCCGCCCTCAATATAGATGCAGCCGATACCGTTCTGCTGATTGTACTCCTTTTTCTCAGTACCTCTTACCATGTGATCAGTCCACATAGGATATTTCAGTTCCTGAGTAAAGAGACCGAGATCGTCATAGCCCTTGACGCTGCTCCATGTTTTACCGCCGTCAGTTGACTTGATAAGAGCTGATGTACCGGCAGTAACATCACCGCCTGCATAGATAGTATCAGGATTGTCAGGATCAACAGCAATTGGCTCGCTGCATTCACGTCCGTCACCGTTTCCGTGAACCTGTATCATATCAGTAACGTCGGATTCTGTAAATGTCTTGCCGCCGTCAGTAGTTTTGTAGATAACAGTTCTTGCGCCTGAGAAGTAAGCACAGCCGCAGAGGAAATAAGCAGTATTATCGTCAGTGGGGTCAATGGCAATACCCTTTACGCTGAGCAGACCTCTGTCAGCTTCGTTGATAAAGCCGAAAAGCTGGTCCCACTCGTTCGTTTCATAGTTGAATCTGTAGGCACCGCCAACGTCAGTACGCAGGTACATTTCCTTCTGACCTGTAACAATACCTGAAACGAAGCCGCCGCCACCGATTTTAAGAGTTCCCCATTCCATGCTCTGAGCTTCGGCAGCATTAACGTCAGCCTGCTGAACCTTATCCGGAATGAGGGAGCTTCCGGAGAGAGCGATGCATACAGCAAGGATACCTGCTGAAGCCTTTTTCATTAAATTCATTTCTGACACTCCTTTAAAAAATGTTACTTCCCCAAAAATAACCGATAGGGGAATACTGATTAAATTGCCGGAAAGCCTATTTACCGACAATAGTCTATTTTTATTCTATCACAGAAATTCTGAACTGTCAACAGAAAATTCTAAACTTTTTGCTGAATTGGTAAAAATATGAATTAAGACTTTGCTGTATTTGAAAGAAAGAAAACGCTCCGGAAAATAAGCTTCTTACGCAAGGATTTACTGGTTTTTATGAAATCAACTGATAGTCGGCATAATTAACATATATGCTATGGCATTTTTGTACAAAATGCAAGGGAATATGTCCTACGTTTTTTAAGGCGGGAGCGTTTTACAGCTATTGAAAATCGTTTTAAAAAGGAGTATAATAAAAATAAGAAAAATACCGAAAAAAGGAAAGGGAAATCGTAAAATGGCAGAAAAAGTAAAAGAAAATCCACTGGGTGAAGCACCAGTCTCCGGACTTATGGTCAAGTTTGCCGTGCCAAGCATTATGGCAATGCTAGTGGGCGCTCTTTATAATATAGTAGACCAGCTTTTTATTGGACAGGCAGTTGGAACACTGGGAAATGCAGCAACAAATATTGCATTTCCACTTTCGACCTCGTGTATAGCTCTTGCACTCCTCTTTGGAATAGGCGGCGCTTCCTGCTTCAATCTGAGTATGGGCAGAGGTGAAAAGGATAAAGCACCATATTTTGCAGGAAATTCTCTTGTTATGCTTACACTCAGCGGAATAGTCCTCTGCGCAGTGTCTCAGCTGTTTTTAACACCAATGCTGAAGCTTTTCGGCTCTCCGGCAGACGTTTTTCCTTATGCAGAGGAGTATGTAAGAGTTACTGCATGGGGATTCCCGTTTCTCATACTCTCCACTGGAGGAGGACATATAATCAGAGCAGACGGCAGTCCCGGAATGACAATGGTGATAAATATAGCCGGAGCTGTGATAAATACGGTTCTTGATGCAATTTTTGTTCTCTATCTTGACATGGGAATGGCAGGAGCTGCATACGCTACAATTATAGGTCAGATTGTATCAGCAGCAATAGTGATATTCTATGTTTTCCGCTTTAAGACAGTGAAGCTTACAGCCGAACATTTTGCAATAAAGGCAAAGTATGTTCAGAAGATAATGTCCATAGGAATGGCTTCGTGCTTTAATCAGCTTGCAATCATGGTTGTGCAGATAGTGCTTAATAATCTGCTGAGAAAGTATGGAGCTGTTTCAGAATACGGCGAATCTATCCCGATAGCCTGCGCCGGAATTGTAATGAAAGTCAATCAGGTAATGTTCTCAATTGTCATAGGCATAGGACAGGGAACTCAGCCGATTGAAAGCTATAACTATGGAGCAAAGAAGTACAGCAGAGTGCGTCAGGCGTATAAAATGGCAGTCATTGCCGGAGCAGCAGTTTCAATAGTGGCGTTTATCTTCTTCCAGCTTATGCCGAGACAGATAATTGCTCTGTTCGGAACAGGCTCGGAAAGCTATTTTAAGTTCGGAGTACGCTTTTTCAGGATATTCCTTTTCTTTACATGGCTTGTATGCCTGCAGCCGATTACAGCAACATTTTTCACTTCAATAGGCAAGCCTATAAAGGGTGTTTTCCTGTCACTGACAAGGCAGATAATTTTCTTCCTGCCTATATTGCTGATACTGTCATATATTTTCGGAATAGAGGGTATAATATACACAGGACCAATAGCTGATGCTTTATCATCAGTAACGGCTATATTAATGGCATTCTATGAGTTTAAGGATATGAAACGGTTAGAGCAGCAAGGTTTAAAGGTTGATTAGTAAGATTATATACACATAAAAATATTGTGGGTATTATTAATGGCATTATCATCTTATTTTTCAGCAATGACAATTAAAAATTGATAATTACTTCGTCGGGCAAGCCGAGGGGAATTAATGCTAAAGCGTCCGTAAATCATCGCTTCGCTTGATTTACTGCTTTGTCAGGGGGACTCTGTCCCCCTCGTTCACCCCCTGCC
>JAEDLA010000161.1 GCA_016295545.1 Oscillospiraceae bacterium
AAGGGTTTATACCCTTTGGAATCCCACTCTGCGGCTTCGCCGTTTTTTATAAATATTTTGTATTTTTTTCCAGCAGTTTGAAAGGAGAGCTGAATCATGAAAAAAATAATTTCACTTATGTCATGCTGTGCGTTCATGCTCTCCGCCTGCGGAAAAAAGCCTGATTCAGAGGTTACTCCCCCTGACGGCAAACTGGATAAATGTACTCTCCGCTTTTCATGGTGGGGAGGCGATGACAGACACGAAGCTACCCTCAAAGCTATTGAGCTATGGAACAAACAGCACCCTGAAATAAAAATTATCCCCGAATACGGCGGCTGGGACGGCTGGTCGGAAAAGCTCAGCACTCAGATAAGCGGCGGAACAGCTCCCGACATCATGCAGATAAACTATGACTGGCTTATCACCCTTTCCGGTGACGGCAAAGGCTTCTACGACCTCAATGCACTGTCAGGTCAGCTTGACCTCTCCGGCTACGAGGACGAGATTCTTGATTTTGGAAGAATCGGCGGCAGTCTTAACGCTGTTACCGTCTCCATGAGCGGCAGAGGATTTTTCTATAATTCAAAGGTCTATGACAGTCTTGGCGCTGACTATCCCACTACATGGGACGAGCTGATCGCACTGGGAAAAAAATTCAGCGAAAAGGGACAGTACCCTCTTGACCTTGATATCCAGTCCGGCTGTACAGCGTGGTATCTTGCGGTGGTCTATGTTCAGCAGCAGACGGGAAAGCAGTTTATTACAATGGACGGTGAGCTTGGCTTTACTCAGCAGGATATTCAGTCTGCTCTGGAATTTTACAAGCTTCTGGAGGATAATCACGTAATACGTACAATAAAAACACGGACTGATGAGGACGGAAATGCTGCTCTTTACCAGTCACCTGAATTTATTGACGGAAGCGTTGCCGGAGTTCTTGAATGGGGCAGTGCTGTAGGAAAATACGAAGATGTTCTCGGCGACGGAGTCCTTGAAAGCGGACCTTTCCTTTCTCAGGACGGCAGTGAAGCTGACGGCTGGATGATAAAGCCGTCACTTCTTTACGCAGTCAGCAGCAGCACAAAGTATCCCGATGAAGCCGCTGCTTTTATGAATTTTCTGCTGAACGACAGTGAATGTGCTGAGATTCTCGGTACAACACGAGGCATTCCCGCTTCTGAATACGCAGCAGACAGGCTCAGCGAAACAGGACAGCTAAAGGGACTTTCCTACGAAAACGCATATATGCTTGACGGGCTTGATGTCACTACAATCAGCCCTTATATGGAGCTTGCACGCATGAAGGACTTCTACAACACCGCTATTGAAAAAGTCTCCTATAATACAGCTGATACGGAGACAGCAGCAAAGGAAATGTACGATTCCGTCAATGCCTATCTGGAGAGCATAAAAAAATGAGGCACAGGAGAATTTATCAGAATCCCGTAGGCACAAAAAAATACACCGGATTATTGCTTATTTCTCCCTTTATAGCCGGATTCCTGCTGTTTACGCTTATTCCCTTTGTACTTTCGTTTATTTCCGGGCTAAGCTCCGGAGGAATGTCGGGAGGTGAGCTTACCCTCGATAACTACAAAAGGATTTTTTCCGGCACAGAGGCAAAAAATGCGGTACTTGTCACCCTGAAATATGCAGCGGTTTTAGTCCCCTTAAAGCTGATTTTCGCCCTGCTTACAGCGGTTCTGCTGAATATTGAGCTGAAAGGGATCGGCGTTTTCAGGACTATTTTCTACATTCCGTCCATACTGGGAGCAAATCTCTCCCTTGTAATTATGTGGCAGTTCCTTTTTACGTCAGACGGACTGGTAAATCAGCTCCTGCAGCTTATCGGACTTTCTCCTGTCAGCTGGTACGGCGAACCCGGACCTGCTATGGCAATAATCATACTTCTGCGATTATGGGAATTCGGCTCAGCAATGGTAATATTCCTCGCCGCACTTCGTGATATTCCCAAAACATACTATGATGCAGCAAAGGTTGACGGCTGCGGAGCTGTACGGAGCTTCTTTAAAATAACTCTGCCGCTTATGAAAAATGTTATTTTCATTAACCTTATTTTGCAGACTATTGCCGCATTTCAGGAGTTTAACGCCCCGTATATGATAACCGGCGGAAATCCCATGAAAAGCACCTATACCATAGGAATGCTCATATACGATTCTATGTTCTGCTACGGCGAATACAACTACGCAAGTGCCCTTTCATGGCTGCTTTTTGCCTCTGTGGGAGTTATTATTTTCCTCATGTACGCTCTTACCGGCAGGCTGAAAGGAGGAAATCAGCAATGAAAAAAATCGCAGCATACAGTCTGCTTATACTGATTTCCGTCGTGATGCTTTACCCTCTGCTATGGCTTCTTGGTGCATCTTTCAAGACTAACGGAGAAATTTTCAGCTCAGCATGGTTTGTTCCGGAGCATCTTGATTTCAGCGCCTATATAAAAGGATGGGAGACAGTTACTCCCTACACCATGAAGCATTATTTCCTTAACACATTTAAAATAATCATTCCAAAAACTGTTTTCGCCGTATTTTCCTCCGTATTGGTGGCTTATGGCTTTGCAAGGTTTGATTTTCCGCTAAAAAAACTGTTTTTCGTGCTGCTTACCGGAACTATGCTTATGCCCCAGATATCAGTGATAATCCCCTCCTTTTTTATGTGGACACGGGCATTCGGAATAAACCTTACCGACACGTATATTCCCCTTGTTGTGCCCTCTCTCTTTGCCTGTGAGGGAATGTTTGTGTTCATTCTCGTCCAGTTTTTCAAGGGTATTCCCAAAGAGTTCGATGAAGCTGCACGCCTTGACGGCTGCGGCGCTTTAGGTACTCTTTTTTATGTACTTCTGCCCTGTATCAGACCGGCTGTAATTTCAATCGGTGTATTCACATTTCTGTGGACTATGAATGACTTTCTTTCTCCTCTTGTGTATATTAATTCAGTGGAGAAGTACCCCCTGTCTCTTGCTCTGAGACTTTCAGTTGACAGCACCGGACAGGGCTATGAAATGAATAAAATTATTGCCATGTCAGTAATCGGTCTTATCCCCTCGATAGCTGTTTTTGCACTGGCTCAGAAAAAATTTGTTAGCGGTATTACCGCCGGAGGCTTGTCCCAATGATAAACATTAATAAAGCTGACAGAATAGTGCAGCTCTATACCGAAAAATTCATACTGGCATCTCAGCCCTCTGCACCTCTCTGGAACTGTGAAAACCGTCTCTTTTCAAAGCCCAGCCGCTGGAATTATATGGACGGCTGCATGATACGAGCACTGCTCATGCTTTACGAGCTTACCAGCAAACCGGAGCTTCTTGACTATGCCTGCCGTTTCACTGACTATTACGTCACGCCGGAGGGGAAAATTCCCACAATGAATCCCCTGGACTTTAACCTCGATAACATTAACGGCGGAAAAAATCTGATTTACCTGTGGCGAAAGACAGGCTGTGAACGCTATCATGCTGCTTTCGAGAATATATATAACGAACAGCTTCTGAAACAGCCCCGTCTGAAATGCGGAAATTTCTACCACAAGGCAGTTTATCCCTCTCAGATATGGCTTGACGGGATTTATATGGCACTTCCGTTTATGGCGGAGTATTCCCTGATTCACGGCGACGAGGCTGTTACTGCCGATATCCTGAATCAGCTGCGCAACGTGAGAAAGCTTATGCATGACAATGCAACAGGACTTTACTATCACGGCTATGATGAAAGCCGAAGCTCCGGCTGGGCTGACAAAAAAACCGGTCTTTCCAGCGAATTCTGGCTTCGTTCAATAGGCTGGTACTGTGCTGCCCTTGCAGACCTCTGCGAAATTTATAAAAGCAGCGGCGGTGAGATATACCGCTTCTGCGAAAGTAATCTTAATGAGCTTCTCTCCGCTCTCTGCGGCTTTATCGGCGAGGATAATATGCTTTATCAGCTTCCGGCAAGACGTGAGCTTAAAGAGAACTATCCTGAGACAAGCGGAACACTGCTTTTTGCCTATTCTGCGCTGAAAGCTCAGGAAACAGGAATCGGTGACGCTGAAATATGGAGATATGGCAAAAGAGCGTTTGATTCTGTAACGGAAAATTTTATTGATATCGACAGTTCCGGACTGCCGGTACTTAAAAACATCTGCCTTGTGGCAGGACTGGGAGGTTCGGAAAACCGTGACGGCACAGCGGAATACTACCTCAGTGAGCCTTATGTTGAAAACGAGGCAAAGGGGATTGCTCCATATATAATGGCGGCTGCGGAAATGAAAAAACTGTACAGCAGTTCATCTGAAAAAGCAGAGTTAAATTCACGTAAATAATCAGCAAATCCAAAAATTTCTCTTGAAATTTATAAGATTTTATGTTACAATATGTTTATAGGGATTTAAACCTTAAGGGCACCTCTAAAAACCATAGTGCCTCAGATGCGCAGTCAGATTTTTCGTCAGA
>JAEDLA010000162.1 GCA_016295545.1 Oscillospiraceae bacterium
AGGCTTCGCAGCGAGACAGTGGTATGCCCTCACTGCGGCAAAGAGACTTTTATTACTCCGAAATATACCGTCAGCTGTATGTACTGCGGAGGTCAGCTTACCTGCCTTAACAGTATAAGATTCAGGCGCTTTGAGATTCCTGTTTACGGCGGCGTGAAGATATATACAGGACAGATAAGCGATACCGGCGGAGACTTTCATCAGCTGGCAGGCGAGATAGTCCGCAACAGAAAAAATCCCGATAAGCTTGGACTCCGCAATCTTACCGATTCAACATGGAGTGTAAAGCTGCCGGATAATTCAGTGAAAACAGTGGAACCGGACGGTATAATGCCGGTGCTTCCGGGCTTTGAAATAAATGTGGGAAGTGCATCAGGCACAGTAATTTAAATTCAGGAGGTTATGATTATGCCAGGTTTAGATGATTACGCACCAGCAGTCAGAAAGGTAATGACCTTATTTTATGTTATAGATACTTCAGGAAGTATGCAGGGCAGCAAAATAGGACAGGTTGAATCTGCCCTTGAGGAGGTAATGCAGTCACTTCAGGAAATAAGCGACGGCAGTGATGACGCTGAAATTAAGATTGCTGTTCTTGAATTTTCAACAGGAGCTTCATGGATAACACCTGAGCCTGTTTCTCCGGAGGGATACCGTTTCAAGTCCTTTGAAGCCTGCGGAGTTACCGATCTTGGAGCAGCCTGCAAGGAGCTTGACAAAAAGCTTTCAAGAAATGAATTTCTCCAGACATCAGCCGGAGCTTATCCGCCGGTTATCCTGCTTTTCAGTGACGGCTGTCCTACTGATAACTGGGAAAGCGGACTTACTGCATTACAGTCAAATAACTGGTTCAAGCGCTCTATAAAAATTGCATTTGCTATCGGCGAGGACGCTGACAAGAGCATTCTTGCACGTTTTTCCGGCAGCTCGGAAACTGTTCTTGACGTTAAAAACAAGGATCAGCTGAGACTTATGATTGAAAAGGCAAGCGTTATTACAAGCGTATTCGCCAGCCATTCAAGCTCTGTTGAGGCTGAAACAGATCCTGTTGAGATATCAAAGCAGCTTGCGGACGAGGTACAGACTCAGACACAGGAGGCTGTGGCTGCTGCCGCTGCTGATTCGTCAACTGCTGACTGGGACGAAGAGGACTGGTAAGGTGAGCTGAATGGAAAAATATGCTGCTTTTGCCCGAACCTGTATAGGAGCTTCACACCTGAAACGAAATATTGTCTGTCAGGACGCTTCACTTGCTGTAAACGGCGAAAAATATGTGATTGCAGCTGTTGCGGACGGTCATGGAAGTCCATGGTATCTCCGGACGGATAAGGGAGCACAGCTCAGCGTAAAAAGTGCGGAGGAGTGCATAAAGGAATTTCTTGACAATCTTGAAAATGCCGAAGAAAGGCTTGGAAATGAAAAGGAACGCTTTGTGCTGTTTTCTCAGCTGTGGCGGAGCATCGTTGCCCGGTGGCATGAATACGCAAAGGCTGATTTCATGGAGAATCCCTTTACTGAGGAGGAGCTTGATTCTATTCCGGAGGACAGAAATTACTATCGTGAAAAGTACCTTTCAGGTGATTATCTCAACGCCTACGGGTCAACTCTTATAACTGCGGCAGCAACGGAAAGCTTTGCGTTCTGTATGCAGATAGGGGACGGAAAATGCGTTGCCATCGGTGCAGACGGTACAGCGTGGGAGCCTGTTCCCTGGGACAGCCGGTGCTACGACTGCGTTACAACTTCAATATGTCAGGAAGATGCAGTATTGTCAGGACGATTCTGCTATTTTGACAGGGAAAGCATACCTCCGGCAATTTTTATCGGCAGCGACGGAGTTGATGATTCCTATTGCAGTGACGAGATTCTCTACGCCTTTTATCAGGGACTTGCCCTTACCTTTGCACAGTCCGGAGTTGAGGAAAGCGTTCGTCAGCTTGAAGCTTTTCTCCCTGAAATGTCAAGACGGGGCAGCGGTGACGATATGTCAGCGGCAGGAATAATAAATCCTGCCGGACTGAAAGCTGCCGAAGAAAAGCTGCTGAGCATTGTTGAGGCAAGAAATACAAAGGCTTCTGAAACAGCTGAGCCTGAACAAGAAGTGACTGAGGGAGATTCAGAAGCGGAAAATACATAAAAAAGCGGAAAGCTTTCGGGCTTTCCGCTTTTGTTTACATATTATTACGATTCAGGAAGACTATCTATTGTCTGAGCAACCTTTTTCTGAATTGACAGAGCATCGGAAATAAATACACCGTCACCGTTCTGGAAAACGTCAGCATTGATAAGTCCCTGTGCATCAAGAGGATTAGCCTCTCTGTTGGAAACATAAATCATAACCTTAACAACGTCAGAAATTCCAACCTTGCCGTCAAGGTCAGCATCTCCCCACATTATATCTTCATCGACAGTAGGTGAAGCCGTTGTTGTTTTGGTCGTGGTAGTTGTAGTTGTTGTAGTTGTTTTTGCAGTAGTAGCTGCAGCAGTTGTTACCGGATTAGAAGGTTCACCGCTTAACACTGTTCCGCCGTCCAGATTGCTGCCCTCAGTGTAAGCATAGCTTGAATAGAATTCACTGAGCGAAAGACCTGTATTATTATTTCCGAGAGCTTTCTGGTGGTCAAGACCGATATATTTTCCGGTTTTCTGCGTCTGCCAGAGTGATTCCTCAAACAGTGCATACTTTTCTTCTTCCCATGTAATTGTTGAACCGCTTCCGAGAGCATACTGGAATCCTGCCCAGAGTCCGCCGGTATCACCGGAGTTTGTATTAAGGCACCAGAATGTATGATTGATATGATTCTTTATCATATAGTCACGGAGAAGCGTCATCCACTTCTGGTTTTCAGCACCGTCCATGTGACCGCCCCACTCTCCGATAAGCTCAGGAGCAATGTCCTCAGCATTGATGTAAGCCCATGTATCGTACCAGTAATCGTCAAGGAGAGTCTGTTCAGTAAAGTCCTTGTCGAACCATGTCTGAGCATAAACAGAGGGACCATAGTCGTGAGGTGAATATACTATCTGACTTGTACCGTGTTCAGGCTGAATGGGATAATCTCTTGCACCACGGAAGTTACCGCCCCACCATGCGCCGATATACGGAGAATTATCACGTCTGTCAGCAATTCCCCAGTAATCGCCCGGCATAGCGCCGCTGAGTGACTGTTCAACGCCCTCAATAAAAATAAGTGCATTTGGGTTTACCTCAAGGATAGCGTCAGCACATCTTGTAGCTGCATAAGCCCAGTTGTTTTCGTCAGTGGAGCCGTCCCACTTTGCAGCCAGTTCGCCTTCCTGTCCCTTGCCGTGAGGCTCGTTTTTAAGGTCATAACCGATGAGAGTATCGTCATTTTTGTATTTGTCTGCAACCCATACAAGAGAATCTATCCAGAGGTCAGTTGTAACCATAGTGCCGTCAGTAGTTTCCTTGCCGTACCAGAGGTTGTAGTTGTGTCCGGAGTTATCAGTGTGAGGACTGTGAATGTCGATAAACGCTTTTATGCCGTATTTTTTGCACTTTCCGAGAATGACGTCAAAAATCTCCTCACTGTTCTTGAGAGTTTTTCCGTCCTCAAGCAGGAAGTCCTTATTGATGTTGCCGTATGTGCCGGCTTTGATAATATTGCCGTTACCGTCGTCCTTGTCATAGGGCGGATCGTATGATGCCTGAACGCTTCCTACGGGATTAGGAGTACCGTTCATCCATGACATGAGCAATTCTGTTGAAATAGGAAAACGGATAACGTTTATTCCTCTGTCAGCGACTTCGGAAAGCATATCGTCACAGTCTGCGCTCCAGAGGTAGTGAGGTATAGCTTCGCAGCAGTTCAGACCGAACCAGTTTGCACCGGTGAGCCATACTTCGTTTCCGTCCTTGTCGTAGAGACGGCTTCCAACAGCATGAAGCCAGTCATCGTTTGTGTCGTCGACAGCAGTTTTATTGCTGCCTGTGCTGGCGGCGGCAGGAGTTGTTGCAGCGGTACCCGCAGAAGTAAGGGCAGTTACCGCAAGCAAAGCTGCCATAGCCTTGCGCATTTTCTTCATAATATTTTTCCCCTCTCAATGTGCAGTAAGTCTGCGTTTTTATACATCTATTTTATCACATTCATACAGAAATGTCAAGCATCAAGGAATAATATTCAGCGATTTCAGGTCGTATGTAAGCATTTCAAGCTTTTCGCCGGCATCGTTGGCAGCAGCTCGTGTGATTTTGATATCTGTTTTCATTTCGGAGATATCTTCTTCAACAATTGACAGGCGTGTGTTGATTTCTGCAACATTTTGCTCGACGGAGATAAGTCTTTTATCAATATTTGTTAATTTAACTTCAAAATCAGACATTCTTGTTTCCAAACCGGACATTCTTGTTTCCAA
>JAEDLA010000163.1 GCA_016295545.1 Oscillospiraceae bacterium
TCTCCGTTAATATCCGCATAAAAGGTTATCCTGTTCATTTCAGGCAGCTTCGGAGCTTCAGTGAGAATACGGTAGATAAAGCTGCGTATCTCGCTGTTGTTCTTGCACTTCATGATTATTCTGTACCTGAATTTTCCGTTTATCTTTCCATAGGAAAACTTCACCGGTCCGAGAACTCTCACCGGCGTTTTCGGCTGCATTTCACAAAGTCTCAGGTTCATAAGGCTTATCACCGCCTCAGTACCCTTTTTCACGGCTTCATCATCAGTTCCGGCAAAGCAGAATACGCACATATCACACACAGGCGGAAAAATCATTGCACGTCTTATTGCGATTTCCTCCTTGTAGAAGCCGCAGTAATCCTGCTGAGCCGCAAGCTGCATGATATAGTGCTCAGGCATAAAGGTCTGCAAAAGCGCCCTGCCGGGACTGCTGCTTCGTCCGCCTCTGCCAACGACCTGCGTTATAAGTGAAAAAGTCCGTTCATAGCTTCGGAAATCCCCTGCATACAGCGCCTTGTCCACAGACATAACACCGACTAATGTAACATTGGGGAAATCAAGTCCCTTTCCTATCATCTGAGTTCCGACCATAATATCGTATTCGCCGTTTCTGAATGCATTAAAGCCTTTTTCGTAGGAATACCGGGAGAATGTCGTATCAGCATCCATTCTGAGGACTCTTGCTGACGGAAAGAAAAGGGAGATCTCCTCCTCCAGCTTCTGTGTGCCGAAGCCCATGCTTTTCAGCTTTTCAGAGCCGCAGACAGGACAGCAGACAGGCGGTTCGGAGGAATATCCGCAGTAGTGGCACATCATTCTTCCGTTTGCCTTGTGATAAGTCAGGGGCACAGAGCAGTTCGGGCAGTAAACCGGCTTATAGCAGCTGCAGCAGCTTATGATAGTATGATAGCCTCTCCTGTTCAGCAGAAGAATGGTCTGTTCTCCCCTGTCAAGGTTGAGCTTTATTTCACTAACAAGCCGCCTGCTGAATTCCGCCTTGTTGCCCTCCTCACGCTCAGTATTCATATCGATAATATCAACGGAGGGAAGTGTACTGCTGTGGTATCGGTTCTTCATTTCCAGCAGTCTGTAAACGCCCTTTTCAGCGTAATAGTAGCTTTCAATTGAGGGCGTTGCCGAAGCAAGAAGAAGTACCGCTCTGTGGTGAGCACACCTCTGCTTTGCGGCATCACAGGCAGAATATCGTGGAGCGCTTTCCGACTTATAGGAGCGTTCCCCCTCCTCGTCCATAATAATAAGTCCGATATTTTCAAGGGGAGCAAAAACTGCGCTTCGTGTGCCGATAACGATGTTTGCCTGCCCACGCTTTATTCTTTTGTATTCGTCAAGTCGCTGACCGAGAGAAAGACCGCTGTGGATAACAGCTACCTCATCTCCGAAAAGCGACCTGAAACGCCGGAGTATCTGCGGAGTAAGACCGATTTCAGGAATCATCAACAGAGCCTGCCGACCGCTTTTCAGCGTATCGTAAATTAGCTTTTCAAATACCGAAGTCTTTCCGCTTCCGGTAACACCGTGCAGCAGAAAGACAGCCGGTTCTTTCTTCTGAATCTGTGAATATACAGCGTCACGGGCGTTCTGCTGCTCCGGGGAGAGAACTATATCCTCAGGATTTCTCTTAACCTGGCTGCCGTCTTCAACAGCTCGCATAACCTCCTGTTCATACTCCTGTGCTGCACCGTTAGCCGCAAGCCTTTTGATAACAGCGGGAGTAACTCCGCACATATAGGCAAGCTCCTTTTCAGAAGCACAGCCGCATTCCATAAGGAAGTCCGCCGTTTTCCTCTGCTTTGGAGTAAGCTCGAAGCTTTCCGGCGAACTGATATAAGCGTCAGTAAGGCGAACCATTTTTACAGAAGCGTCACCAACTGCACGGCTGAAAACGCTGTCAGATGTCAGGGCACCTTTCGTACACAGTTCGGAAACAAGTCCTCTTTTTCCTGCGTTTACAGCTGCCTCTGCAATTTCCTGAACTTTTTTTTCATTTCCGGCAGCTCTCATGGCTTCAAGCAGCTTTGCCGCTTCTGCAGAGAGTCCGGAGAAATCCTCAAAGCTGCTGTCAAGGGAATATTTCTCCCTGACAGTAACACTCATTCCGGGAGGAAGCATAGCCTTTACCGCCTCAAAATAAGTGCAGAACGTATTCTCCCTCAGCCACACTGCCAGCCGGAGAAGCTCACCGGATATAACAGGAGTATCGTCCACCAGAGCAGAAATTTCTTTCAGTCCGGAGCAGTCACCCTCGTCAAGCGTCATAACAACGCCGATTCTCGGTTTATTTCCCCGTCCGAAGGGCACAAGGGCACGGCAGCCGCACTGAACCGGCATATTCTCCGGAACAGCGTAGCTGAAAAGCATATCAAAGGAGTAGGCTGTATTGCTGACAGCCATTCCGGCGATACGTGACATTAATTAAGCTCCGTGATTGCTGTTGTTGTAGACGATTTTGTACTTGCCGCTGGCGATTTCCTCCACAGCAGTTTTGACAGGCTTTTCCTCAAGAATCGGAACCTTATCAGCCGAATTCTTATCTGCCGGATTCTTTTCTGAAGTATTTTTTTCTGCAAAGCTGTCTGCTATCTCTCTTGCTCTCTTTGCAACAGCTATTACAAGTGAGTAACAGCTCTCATTCTTTGAAATAATCTGATTTACTGCTGGTCTAAGCATTTTTCATCACCTCATTAATTAATTCACGGGCAAACTCTGCTCTGAAGCTTTCTGCCCTGACAATGGAACGGAAGTCCTCAACGGCTTCTTCAAGACCGTCATTTACAATAATATAGTCATATTTCACAGCATAGGGAATCTCCTCAGCGGCTCTTTCCACACGCTGGATAATTACTTCCTCTGTTTCAGTACCTCTTTTTCTGAGGCGTCTGTCAAGCTCTTTCAGTGAGGGCGGTACTACGAAAATAAAGAGTGCTTCGGGACAAAGCTTACGTATCTTCATAGCGCCCTTGACCTCTATTTCGAGAATGACATTTCTGCCCTTATCAAGCTGCTCCTTTACCTCCTTAACTGGAGTTCCGTATAAATTATCGCAGTATTCAGCATATTCAAGCATACCGTTATTGTCGATAAGATTCTGGAATTCCTCACGGCTGATGAAGTGGTAATCCACTCCGTCCACCTCACCCTCTCTTGGTTCACGGGTTGTTGCTGAAACGGAAATGTAGAAATTTTCATCCCTGAGTATCTCTCTCAGCATTGTCCCCTTTCCGCAGCCTGAGGGAGCGGAAAAGACTATAAGCCTGCCTTTACTCATTATTATCCATTCCTCCTGATTCATTTATTCTTGCTCCGAGTGTATCAGTTATCAGTGACGACAGTATAACATGACCGCTGTCCATAATAATAACCGCTCTTGTTTTTCTTCCGCAGGTTGCATCGATAGCTCTGCCCTCGTCCCTTGCCTCCTGAATAAGGCGTTTTATGGGGGCGGATTCAGGGCTGACCACTGCAACTATCCTGTCGGAGGACACCATGTTTCCATATCCGATATTTATAAGCACAGCATTCACCTACTCAATATTCTGGATCTGTTCACGGATTTTTTCTATTTCTGCTTTCATATCCACCACGACTCTGGCGACATTCAGATCCTGCGCCTTTGAGCCGATAGTGTTTACCTCACGGTTCATTTCCTGAACGAGGAAATCCAGCTTTCTTCCCACAGCTTCACCGGAATCCAGCATAGTTCTGAGCTGAGCTATATGGCTTCTCAGGCGGACTGTTTCCTCGTCAACAGCGATTTTCTCAGCAAAGACAGCAGCCTCTGTAAGAATACGCTGTTCGTCGATGTCACGGCTTTCGAGAATCTCCTCCAGCTTAGACCTGAGCTTATTGCGGTAATTTTCCACTGTTACAGGAGAAAGCCGCTCAACCTCGCAGACGCTTTTTTCTATATTTGCGGCTTTTTCGAGCACATCAGCTTTCAGTCTCTCACCCTCGCTGCAGCGCATGGATATAAAGGCTTCAAGTGCCTCAGAAGCCACCAGTGAAACGTCCTCCCAGAGCTGTTCTTCGTTGTCGGGAGCTTTCTGAACAGTGAATATATCAGGCAACTTGATAAGGTTGGAGAGCTTCAGGTCGTCTTTCAGACCAAGCTCATCGGAAACACTTCTCAGCGCTGCAATATAGCCCTCTGCTGCCGATTTATTTATGCCGATGACAATATCCCTGCCCTCGATATTATTTATCGTTACAGAAGCTTCGACCTTTCCTCTTGAGATACCGCTTTTCAGCAGTGCCTTGAGTTTTTCGTCGATATAGCTGTAGCTTCTGGGAATACGGGAGGAATATTCATAGTATCTATGATTTACGGAGCGTATTTCCACAAGG
>JAEDLA010000164.1 GCA_016295545.1 Oscillospiraceae bacterium
GGAGAAGCTGCCTGAAGTGCCTGCTGAGACTGACAGCAATATCACAACAGAACCGGAAATTACAGAAGAACCTGAATCCGCAGCAGAGCAGATGACAGAACCTGAAATGACAGCGGTACAGGAAAATGAACAGACGCTTGAGGAACGCTATCCTGAGCCTGATCTTTCTGAGCTGGAGCTTTCTGCCGGTTCACAGCCTGAACCTGAGCCGGAACCTATAACCGCAAAGAATCTGCTTGCTGAGGAGGTTATGGGAACATCGACCGGCTATATTCTGGTAAATGTCCGCACGGGAGATGATGCTGAACCTGTGGTGAATGCTTCGGTGAAAATAACAACCATAGCAGCAGGCAGCAGGCTGCTCCTTGCCACAGGAGTTACAGACGAAAGCGGAAAAACTCCCAGATTTGAGGTGACTGTGCCGGATGTTTCCTATTCGCTTACGCCTGATTCAGGAATACTTCCCTACGGACTTTTTGACATCAGCGTAACGGCAGAGGGCTTTTTCAATGCACGGAGCGTAGACGTACCGGTATTTTCAGGGATAACCTCCGTGCAGAATTTCAGTATGATACCTCTGCCGCTGTTTATGAAAGCAGGAGATGAAACGGTTACCTATTTCAATCAGGAACCGAACTTATAAGGGAGGCTGAATATGCTTACAGGAACACCTTTTATTCCGGAGACTATTACTGTTCATCTGGGAACGCCGGATTCCGGTGCGGCAAATGTAACAGTAAATTTTCCCGACTATGTAAAAAACGTTGCGTCCAGCGAGATTTTCCCGACATGGCCGGAAAGCTCACTTCGTGCCAATATTTATGTTATAACTACCTTTGCCCTTAACAGGATATATACCGAGTGGTACAGGTCAAGGGGCTATGATTTTGACATAACAGCCTCCACTCAGTTTGACCAGAAATTCATAAACGGCCGTGAGATATTCGAGAATATCAGCCGCCTTGTTGATGAGCTTTTCAACGATTACGTAAGGCGGCAGGGAAGTATAGAGCCGCTTTTTACATCTTTCTGCAACGGCACTACAACAACGTGTGCAGGACTTTCTCAGTGGGGGACGGTAACTCTTGCAGAACAGGGAAAAACACCCTATGAGATACTTCAGTATTATTACGGAGATGATATAGATATTGTGAGAAATGCACCGGTGAAATCGGCTCAGCTCTCGTTTCCGGGAATTCCGCTTGAACTGGGTTCTTCCGGAAATGATGTCAGGACAATGCAGATATACCTTAACCGTATATCAAGGAATTATCCGGCAATTCCAAAAATACCTGAGGCAGACAACAACTTCGGAGTAGCCACAGAGGAGGCTGTCAGAGAATTTCAGGAAATATTCGGGCTTGAACCCACAGGAATAATCGATGAAGCTACATGGTACAAGATAACGTACATATATACCAGTGTAAAGCGTCTTGCGGAGCTTAATTCAGAGGGAATAAGAATGGAGGAGCTGCAGCGTCAGTATGTTGAGGAGCTGAGGATAGGTATGCAGAATCAGGAGGTAAGCATAATCCAGTATTATCTTGCTGTTATCGGAGCCTACTACGAAGCTGTTACACCTGTGGAGATAACCGGCTATTTCGGCGAGGAAACAGAAAAGTCCGTCAAGTCCTTTCAGCGTGTATTCGGACTTCCTCAGACGGGAGTTGTTGACCGTACAACATGGAATGACCTATACCGTGCCTATCAGGGAATTGTGGAGTCCGTACCCTTTGATGATACGGCAGGAGTTGCCCTTTATCCCGGAAAAGTCCTTAAAGAGGGAATGTCAGGCGACGCAGTGCGCATAATTCAGGAATATCTGACATTTATCAGTCAGACCTATCCTGATATTCCGGCTGTGAATAATACGGGATATTTCGGCCCTCTTACAAAGCAGTCGATAATGGCGTTTCAGCGGCAGTTCGGTCTGAATCCCAACGGAGTAGTGGGAGTGCTGACATGGGATAAAATTGCCGGAGTTTACTCTGACCTGAGATTCGGCTTTGACAAGCGTCCCTATCAGAATCCGGGCTATACGATTAAGTAAGTGAAAGGAGCAAGCAGAATGGCGTTTACAGCTAATCAGAAAAGACAGCATATCAGGGAGCTTCAGACATATCTTCATGCAATATCCTTTTTTAACGAAAAAATCCCGAGAGTTATTCCGGACGGCTTTTACGGCAAGGAAACTGCTCTTGCAGTAAGGGCGTTTCAGAGAGAATACGGACTTCCGGAGACAGGAAATACTGACTTTGCAACATGGAACAAAATAGTAAGCGTTTACCGCAGCTATGTTTATGCAAATCCCGTTTCCTACAATATTTTTCCCTCTGCATCGTATGTGCTCAGGCAGGGTGACACGGGAATTTTAGTGTATATTCTGCAGGCAATGCTTAACGATATAGGTGCAGCCCATGACAATATTCCTGACCTTGCAGTAAGCGGAGATTTCAATGTGCAGACAATGGAGGCTGTAAAGCAGTTTCAGAAAAGAGCCGGACTTCCTCAGAGCGGAAGTGTGAACAGCGGTACATGGAATCTTCTTGTGCGAACAAGCGAGCATCTGAATAAATCAACGAGCCGGACATAAGGGCGCCTCTGAAAATTTCAGGAAACAGGATTAAAATGTAAAGAAAAACCACGGTTTTTGTGAAGATTTTGAAATCTGACTAAAAAACAGGAAAAATGCCTCCTCTGCCTATTGACAGATTGACAGAAAACGTTTATAATAGTATTTGAGAAACGATTGATTTTTTCAGCGTTGTCTCGTGGACTGTATTCCGCAGGAGTTGTGCTGCTGTATTGTGGGATTCATTATAGTTCCGTATATTCACAGAATTGCTCCGTAAAATACAGCGAGACGAAAAAATTAGGAGGTTATTTCAATGTCATTAACTACCAATAAGAACGTTTTAAAGTGGGTTGACGAGATGATCGCTCTCTGTAAGCCCGACAAGGTTGTTTGGATCGACGGTTCAAAGGAACAGCTCGACCAGCTTGTTGAGGAGGTTACTTCTCTCCCTGAGGGTGATCCCAACAAGATGTACCGCCTTAATGAAGAAAAGCTGCCCGGCTGTCTCTACCACAGAACAGCTGTTAACGATGTTGCCCGTGTTGAGGACAGAACATTTATCTGCACAAAGACCAAGGAGGACGCAGGTCCGACTAACAACTGGTGCGATCCTCAGGAAATGTACGCTAAGCTCACTCCTATGTATGACGGTGTTATGAAGGGACAGACAATGTACATTATCCCTTATTCAATGGGCCCTGTAACTTCTCCTATCTCTAAGGTAGGCGTTGAGATCACTGATTCTATCTACGTTGTTCTCAATATGAACATCATGACAAGAATGGGCAAGGCTGCTTTCGATAAGCTTGGCGATTCCAACGATTTCGTAAGAGGTCTCCACTCAAAGGCTGACGTTAATCCCGAAAACAGATACATCGTTCAGTTCCCTGAGGACAATACTATCTGGTCAATCAACTCTGCTTACGGCGGAAACGTTATCCTCTCCAAGAAGTGCTTCGCTCTCCGTATAGCTTCATTCCAGGGCAAGAACGAGGGCTGGATGGCTGAGCATATGCTCATTCTCGGCGTTCAGAAGCCTGACGGCGATACAAAGTACATCTGTGCTGCTTTCCCCTCTGCCTGCGGAAAGACCAACCTTGCAATGCTTATTCCTCCGGAGGGCTACCTCAATAAAGGATATAAGGTATTTACAGTCGGCGACGATATTGCATGGCTCAAGCCCGGCAAGGACGGCAGACTTTACGCTATCAACCCTGAGAACGGCTTCTTCGGCGTTGCTCCCGGAACTAACGAAAAGTCCAACTACAACGCTCTTGCTTCCACAATGAAGAATGCTATCTTCACAAACGTTGCTCTCGATAACTCAGACAACACTGTATGGTGGGAGAAGCTTACTAAGAATCCTCCTGTTGATGCAACTGAGTGGAAGGGCTCTAAGGTTAACGGACCTGAGTTCTCTGCTGAAATAGATGAAAAGACAGGCAAGAACAAGACTCTTGCTCATCCCAACTCAAGATTTACAGCTCCTGCTGAGAACTGCCCCTGCATTTCTCCTGAGTTCAATAATCCTGACGGTGTTCCTGTTTCCGCTATCGTATTCGGCGGCAGAAGAGCTTCTACAACTCCTCTCGTATATCAGTCATTTGACTGGACACACGGAACATACATCGGTTCTGCCGTTTCTTCTGAGACAACAGCAGCTGCTACCGGTGCAGTAGGCGTTCTCCGTCACGATCCTATGGCTATGAAGCCCTTCATCGGCT
>JAEDLA010000165.1 GCA_016295545.1 Oscillospiraceae bacterium
CAGATTATTTTGATCAAGCAGTGATTGAAAGCACCTTAATGGCATCAGGAGTTATCTGTCTGAAGCCGCAGGTAATAGATACAGTAATCTGGTCAAGCTGTCTGTCGATAAGCTTGTCAGTCTCCATAATAAGGTCGGTACTGGTGATGAATTCAAGAGCGAAATTCCTGTCAATACCGATAATTTTATTATCATCAGCGGCGGAGGTTCTGATAAGCTCAGCGCCAAAGGGAAGCATTATTCTGCCTGATTCCTCAGCAGTAACATCTGAAAGCTGTTCCATAGCCACAATTTCAGAAGCAACAGAGGGTGACACAATAACAGCATTCATGTTAAAGCATTCAAATTCACCGCAAAGAGCAGCAAGGTCGGCATAAGTAAGAGCTGACGAAGTAATGGGAGCAATACCGTCAGCAAGAACGTCAAGAGCCTTAGCTGTAACGGCAGCAGCAAGCTTAACACCAATGCTGCGGAGCATAATACCGAAAACGTCAAGTCTCTGCTTGCGGACAGCCTCATAGGAAGCATTTATAAGTCTGCCGTACTTTGCAAGAACAGTAGCAGTGGTGCTCTCCATAACCGTAGCTGTGGGCAGTGTGCTTGCCTGTGCAGAAGAAGTATAGGCGGCGCTGTCGTCAAGAGTACAGCCAAGATACTGACCGCTTTCGCTGATAGTTTTTGCAGCGCAGATAGAAGTGAGGACAGTCTCATCAAATCCCTTTTTTATGCTGCGTGTAACAAATTCGGGAAAGAGTACAGCTGTTTCGGTAGAGGTGAAGAATTTCTCCACGTTATCGCAGCTGCTGCCGGAGATTCTGATATTGAATCTTTTAAGCTGACGCTCATAGGCATCAAGCTTTTCAAGAGGAGTACCGGCATAATTTGCAGAGGGATCAATCTCCTCAAGAGCAGCTGTAAAGCTCTTGCCGCTGAGATTGTAAAGACCTTTTTCAAGTTTAACATCGTTATACATAAAATTACCTCCGTAAAATCAGTTATTATTTTTATCCAAGCCCAGACGCATTTCAATTTCCATAGCCTGAGCATTTTTAAGGCGGGCGTCTGCAAGAGCAGATTCGTCCTGAAGATTTATGTTCTCCCACTCTACGCTGCACTGAGCGTCAATACCGGCTGAGCAAAGGAACCCATTGCCGATATCACAGATAACGGGAGTAAGGAGCCGTCTGTAGTATTCAAGCTCCGAAGTGAGAATATCTGCCTGCTGAGCGGACATTCTCTCAGTTGACGACCAGTTCAGTCCAAGCAGAAAGAGCGGAATGGAAAGCTTCGCCATAATCTGCTCAAGCAGCTGACGGACGGGAACATTAGTATCAAAAAGCTGATTTTCAGCTCCGATAACCTTTATGTCAATATCCCCCACAGCCACAAAGTCCTTGACCTGACCGTATCTGGCGGAGTTCATACCGTCTGCCCATTCCCTTGCTATCTGCATAGCCCTTTCACGGGAATAAGCCATTTCACCGCTGTCGGGAGAGGGCTTGTAAGTCACGGCATACCGGACATTTCCTGCTCTGTCAAAATTCTGACCGATGCACTGGTAAATTCTCAGGAGAATACCGCTTAAAGCAGGCAGTCCTCTGAGCAGTGAGCGTCCTCCTGTAAGAGATGCATAGACAATTCTTTCGGGGTGAGCCACAGGAATAAGCTGACCGTTTTCACAGCGCACGGAATATTTTCTTGTAAGCAGGTCAGCTCCGGCAGATACATTCAGAACCGAAACATCGCCATTATAAAGACCTGCAATACGCCGTGTACTGCTGTCAACCACGATTTCGCCGGCAGCGCTGCCATAGGTAAGCAGACTGTCAAGAAAATTATCGGTAAAATTGCCTATTGATTTTCCTGTAAGACCAACAGGAATATTTTCCATAAAGGAATCAAGCTCCGGCTGAAATCGCTGGTCAGAGCAAATCACCCTGTAGCCGCCGGTAAGCCTGACAATTTTAGTAAGCGCCGCATCAATAATAGGCACGGCAAATCTTAGTCTGTCATAAAGCTCCTTTTCAAAAGGCTCGACAGACGACGGGAGTACAAAATCGCTGCCGGAAAATCTCTGAGCCTGAACAAGCTCCGGAGAATCTGAAACAGGAGCAATTTTCTCCCTTTTTCTGAAAAGCTTCATTCTTCCTCCTTGATTGAAAGTTTTAGCGAACGGCGGTACATTTCATCGGGAAACAGAGAGTGCGAAGAAGCCGTCTCCGTTTTTATCGGACAGCATTTCGGAAACAAAATAGCGCATATCGTCCATTGCATGGTCGTTTTCCTTGACCGGAAAATCTCCTGCTGATTTTTCATTCCAGCGGTAGAGGGAAAATTCCCTTATAATGTCCCTGCACGACTGGTTTATCATAAGCTTATCCTGCTTCAGGACAGCGCAGACACGCCTTATACCTGTAATTACGTCATTATCAGCTTTCACAACTCTGAATCTCTTGTGTCTGCGGATACACTCGATAAAGCTTGCGGCAGAGGGATCGACAATGACTTTTTCGATTTTCAGTCCTCCTGCAAGCTCCTCCAGAGCCTGATAATGCTCCTCGTCAGTACGGGAAATTCCCTCTCGTTTTGACGAGTAATAATATTCACGTATGCGGTACCATTTTCCCTCCGACAGTCCCCATAATCCGAAGGACGACGGATTCACCGTACCATAATCACAGGATATAACGTATTTTTCGCAGTCAACGCTGCCTGAATAAACGTGCTTTTTCATGCTGAACATCGGGTAGACCACACCCTCTGATGCAGTCCACTTCCCCAGTACGAAGCGGTCATAGAAAGCGCCGGAATAAAGCCGCCTGTAGCGGTTTTTCAGCTTTTGTGAAAGTGACGGATTATCGTCCATAGTAAAGTGGAGATAAAGCGCCCTTTTCTCATCAGCCTTTTTTATCCACTCGGTATAGAACCAGTGGGAGGGATTGTCCGGATTGCAGTTGAACCACATTTTCGAGCCGCTGACTGAACATCTTGCAAGAGCCTGTTCCACAAAGGAGCGTGGCATGAGAGCGACCTCATCAAGGAAAACTCCGGAAAGAGTAATTCCCTGAATCAGTGCAGCAGAGCCTTCGTCCTTACCGCCGAACAGATAAAAACGGTTTGTTCTGCCAAGAAAGGTGATATCCACATAATTGCGGCTGACCTTTTCGCAGCAGCTGAAGCCGATGCTGCCAAGCATTGAAAGAAGCGGAGTTACCACATTTCTTCTCAGCGAGGTGACGGTCTTGCCGCAAATGGCAAAAGTACCGCCGCTGAAAGAGCTTGACGCCCAGAAAACAAACCCCAGAGACATTGACAGAGTTTTGCCGCTTCGTACAGCGCCATCACAGATAATGGCATCATATCCGGCATAGGCAGGCTTAGTCCACCAGTTTAGCGCAAGAAGCTGTTTCCGTGAAAAAGAGCTAATTTTCAATGAACTCAGCCTCCTCTGCCGGTTTAGTCAGCGCTGCGATAAGGCTCTCGGCGCAGCCCTTGTCAGAACAGGTATTCTCGAACTCAAAAAGCTTTTCAAGAGCTTTCTGCCTGTCAAAGAGCTTCACCTCAACTCCTCCGCCCTTTACACGTTTGATTTCTGAAACATTGAAAAGGTCAAGTCCTGATATCACCTCTGCCGGCGGAAGTTCGTCGGCAAACACGAGATAAACAGCATCGGAACAGCTGCCGAAAGCCAGACGCTTCAAGCCGGAGATCACGCTTCCGCTGTCAGCAAGGAGAAGTCTGAGCTTTGAGATAAGCCGCTTGCAGTCAGCAGATTCAAGGCATTCAACTCCGTCCATGAGAGCGGTGTCAGCGGGAAAACCGGCACTTATCGCCGCCTCCCGGACATTGCCGAGCAAAACATAGCTGCAGCAGAATTTTTTTCTTTTCTGTTTAAGGTCAGAATCGGGCATAATAAAAACCTCCTTTCGTAAATTTGAACCGCCGTTCATAAGGGGGCAAAAAAGGGGGATTTTTCAATGCAAAACAGTTGAATAAGGAAAAAATAATTTTCAGTTTTGTATACCTGCACAAAACAGTAGTCATCATTTACAGCACAATGAACAAAAAAAGCTTAACAAAGCAATTCAGACAGCTTAAAAAAATATTTTAAACTGAGTATTGCTTAGTCAAGCTATAATAATCAAATAATATTCTTTTTACGGAGATATTTTTTACCTGTATACAGAAGCAGAAACGGCAGATATTCCTGATAAAAAGAATACCGGCTTTAACTGACACCCTCTCAAAAGTCAGTCAAAGCC
>JAEDLA010000166.1 GCA_016295545.1 Oscillospiraceae bacterium
ATAAGTCTGCCCTTTGGAGCGGCGGAATCGATTGGAACAACAAGTATTACAAAATCATTTGGCTGAATCAGGTCACCAACGATTTTCAGCTTCTCTGATTCCGTCTTTACAAGAGTTCCGATAAGCTCCTTTAGCTGGTTTATATTGGTCTTGTCCAGCGCACTGACAGAAATCTCATTGCTTTTCAGGTCAGACTTCGGAGCAATATCGGATTTGTTATATACTATTATATAGGGAATTTCTCTTGCAGCAAACAGGCTGATAAGCTCACGGTCAGTACCGGTAAGTCCGGCGGAGGCGTCAGT
Organism: Oscillospiraceae bacterium; assembly: GCA_016295545.1. GTDB lineage: Bacteria > Bacillota > Clostridia > Oscillospirales > Ruminococcaceae > Ruminococcus. The sequence continues at coordinate 306 of JAEDLA010000166.1, forward strand.
AACGAGAACAGCTATGTCAGTGCGGTTCAGAATTTCCTTTGTCTTTTTTATGCGAAGTTCGCCAAGCTGTCCGCAGTCGTCAAAACCTGGGGTGTCAATAATCATAACAGGTCCGAGAGGGAGCAGCTCCATAGACTTGTAAACAGGATCGGTTGTAGTTCCCTTTATATCGGACACCACGGATAATTCCTGATTAGTCACAGCGTTGACAAGGCTTGACTTTCCGGCGTTTCTCACTCCGAAAAAGCCTATATGAAGCCTTTCTCCCGACGGTGTGTCATTCAGTCCCATAGCAGTAAAACCTCCTTGACCGGCAGCTTATATTCTTGCCACACCTGTTTCTCTTGCAGCCTTTGCCACAGCTTCTGCAACAGCAGCAGCTACGTTACGGTCAAGAGCACTGGGGATAATATAGTCCGCACAAAGCTTGTCATCTGTGACAAATCCGGCAATAGCCTTTGCTGCGGCAATTTTCATTTCAGCGTTTATATCGCTTGCTCTTACGTCAAGAGCACCTCTGAATATGCCCGGAAATGCAAGAACGTTATTGATCTGGTTAGGATAGTCGCTTCTGCCTGTACCGATCACAGCAGCACCGGCTTCTTTAGCAAGCTCCGGCATGATTTCGGGAGTGGGGTTTGCCATGGGGAAAAGGATAGGATTCGGAGCCATGCTTTTTACCATTTCCGGAGTTACGCAGCCCGGAGAGGATACTCCGATAAACACATCAGCGCCCTTGATAACCTCAGCAAGAGAGCCTTTGCGCATCTGCTGGTTTGTTATCTCAGCCATTTCCTCCTTCTGAGGATTAAGACCGTCTCTGCCCTTGTAAATAGCGCCTTTTCTGTCGCAGAGAACAACATCTTTAAGTCCCATAGAAATAAGGAGCTTGATTATAGCGATTCCGGCAGCACCTGCACCGCTGGTAACAACTCTTATCTCATCGATTTTCTTGCCTGTAAGCTTCAGTGCATTGAGCATTGCTGCAAGGCAGACAACAGCTGTACCGTGCTGGTCATCGTGGAAAATCGGAATATCGCAGCATTCCTTGAGCTTTTTTTCAATTTCAAAGCAGCGTGGAGCGGAAATATCCTCCAGATTGATACCGCCGAAAGAACCGGCAATAAGCCTTACAGTATTGACAATATCGTCAACTTCCTTTGAGCGTATGCAGAGAGGAATGGCATCAACATCACCGAAAGCCTTGAACAGAGCACATTTTCCCTCCATTACAGGCATTCCGGCTTCCGGACCGATGTCACCGAGTCCGAGAACGGCAGTTCCGTCTGTAACAACGGCAACAAGGTTTGAACGGCGTGTAAGGTCATAGCTTTTCTGCACGTCTTTCTGGATTTCAAGGCAGGGCTGAGCAACGCCGGGAGTATATGCGAGAGAAAGATCCTCGCTTGTTTCAAGGGGAGTACGGCAGACAACTTCTACCTTACCCTTCCATTCATAATGTTTTTTCAGTGATTCTTCTGCGTAATTCATTTGAAATTTTCCTTTCCGTGTCTTTTGAGTTTTATTGAAAAAGGGTTCAGCCGGTATGGTTGAACCCTTTGGTTAAGAGCCCGTTCTACATAATATTATATGTGGACAGGTTTCAGATATTAGTCAAAATTAAGTCCGCTGAGTACTGCTTTAAGAGCGTCAGCACTCTGCTTCAGCTTTTCGATTTCCTCAGGGAGGAGAGGCGGATTGACTTCTCTCTCAACTCCGTTTCCGCCTACAACGCAGGGGAGACTGAAGCATACATCGCTGATGCCGTATCTGTCATTGATAAGTGTTGAAACAGGCAGAACAGCCTTTTCATCACCGAGAATAGCCTGACAGATTCTGTTAACTGAAAGAGCGATAGCATAGAAAGTAGCACCCTTTCTCTGGATTACCTCAGCGCCGGCTTTACGAACGTCAACAACCATTTCTTCAAGAGCAGCTTCGTTAAGTGCCTCGTTGTTGTACTCGTGAGCCTTGCAGTATTCACTCATCTGCATACCGCCGATAGCAGCAAGAGACCAGGGAATCATTGAAGTATCACCGTGCTCACCGAAAACGTAGCCGTGAACACTCTGAGGACTGAGGTTGACCTTGTCAGCAAGAAGTGAACGGAGACGTGCAGTATCAAGGAGAGTACCTGTACCGATAACCTGTGATGGTGAAAGGCTGGTGCATTTTAAAATAGTGTAGGTAAGAATATCAACAGGGTTGCTGACAACAACATATACAGCGTCAGGAGCAGCCTTTGCGATACCGGGAATAACGGATTTGATAATGTCAACATTGGACTGAGCAAGGTCAATTCTTGACTGACCGGGCTTTCTTGCTCTGCCGAGAGTAACGATAACGATGTCAGAACCGGCAGCGTCCTCGTAATCACCGTCGTAGATGTTGACAGGGTGGCAGAACGAAGTACCCTGACGGATATCCATAGCTTCGCCCTCAGCCTTATCCTTTGCGATGTCAACGAGAACAAGCTCGGAGCAGGTGCCTGCAATAGCGAAAGCGTAAGCAATGGAAGCACCAACATTGCCGGCACCGAGAATGGTAATCTTTGTTCCGTTTTTAGTAACTTCTCCCATATAAAAAACCTCCAGAAATAGTATACAGTTATTATTGAATCAGGAACCTGCAGCGACAGGACATTTCAGCAGCTTCGGATAATTTTTGCCGGAGACGGAAAGGAAATCCCGTAAATACGCTGAAATACTGTATTCAGTCGCAGCAGAAGCCGGAGAATGCGGCACAGGTCTGCAATACAGGTTCTGAGCAAAGACAGCTGCCTTCGGGCAGAAATTTAAAAAAATCAAAATCTTCGCACTATAATATAATTATATCATAAAGAGGAAAAATAGCAAGTGATTTTAAAGCATTTCAGAAAAAATCAGTGAATCATACAAAACATACCTCATTATAATGTGATTATTGCACATATACAGCTTATGGAGAGACAACGGGAAATGAATAATATTCGATAAATAATGAATATTTTCGGAAATAATGAATATTTATTCAAATCCTCTTGACAAGCTGTGTAATAGGTGTATAATAATGTTATCACGTTATTTTCCGCCGGTCTATGGCGGTGCAATTCAGGAGGAATTATTATGGCTAAGGAAATTAAAAAGGTTGTTCTTGCTTATTCAGGCGGTCTTGATACTTCTATCATTATCCCGTGGCTTAAAGAAAACTACAATAACTGCGAGGTTATCGCTGTTTCTGCTGACGTTGGTCAGGGTACAGAGCTTGACGGTCTTGAGGAAAAGGCTATCAAAACAGGCGCTTCAAAGCTCTACATCGAGGACCTTAAGGAAGAATTCATTCAGGACTACGTTTACCCCACTGTTCAGGCAGGAGCTGTTTATGAGAACAGATACCTCCTCGGTACTTCCTTTGCTCGTCCTATAATCGCAAAGAGGATCGCTGAAATCGCAATCAAAGAGGGCGCTGACGCTATCTGTCACGGCTGTACCGGCAAGGGCAACGATCAGGTGAGATTTGAACTTGCTATCAAGGCTTTCGCTCCGGATATGGCTATTATTGCTCCCTGGAGAGAATGGACTATCAAGTCAAGAGACGAGGAGATCGACTACGCAGAAGCTCACAATATTCCTCTTAAAATAAACAGAGAAACAAACTATTCAAAGGATAAGAATATCTGGCATCTTTCCCATGAGGGACTTGACCTTGAAGATCCTGCAAATGAGCCTCAGTATGAGAAGCCCGGCTTCCTTGAACTGGGCGTTTCTCCCATTGACGCTCCCGACAAGCCCACTTATGTTACAATTCACTTTGAAAAGGGTATTCCTACTGCTATTGACGGCAAGGAAATGAACGGCGTTGAGCTTGTTTCCACCCTCAACAAGCTGGGCGGCGAAAACGGTATCGGTCTTGCAGACCTGGTTGAAAACCGTCTCGTTGGTATGAAGTC
>JAEDLA010000167.1 GCA_016295545.1 Oscillospiraceae bacterium
CAAAGGCAAGGTTTGATTTCAAAAACTTCGGTATGGGAACTACCTGCGTTGCCGCTTACGTTAACAGCAGAACTGCTTTTATCGTAAATGTGGGCGACAGCAGAGCATACCTCATTACTGAAAGCGGACTCCACAGAATTACCGTTGACCATAATGTTGCATCATTGCTGTATGAACAGGGCAAAATAACTGAAGCAGAGGTGGAAAACCACCCGCAGAAGCACATGCTTGTAAGAGCTGTGGGCGTGGAAAAAACTGTAATGGCTGATACCTTTATCCTCGACCACGAGGGAAGTATAAGCCTGCTGCTCTGCTCCGACGGACTTTCCGGCTATTGCACCGATGAGGAGATTTTTGACGTTATTGCAGAAGCTCCCTTTGATGATGCGGCGGACGAGCTGATAAGCCTTGCTCTGAAAAAAGGCGGCAGAGACAATATTACCGTTGCGGTAATTTCAGATTAATACAGGGGGATAAAAAATGGACAAAAACATTGGCAGGAAGCTTGACGGCAGATATGAAATAACTGAGCTTATCGGCATTGGCGGTATGGCTGACGTTTACAAGGGCGTTGATGTTATCGATAATAAGCCTGTGGCAATCAAGATCCTTAAAAAGGAATTTGCTGAGAATGAGGAATTTCTGAGACGCTTCAGAAATGAATCAAAGGCAATTGCAGTGCTCTCTCATCCGAATATAGTTAAGATATATGACGTGGGCTTCTCGGAAAAGATTCAGTATATCATTATGGAGTATATCGACGGAATCACACTTAAAGAGTACATCGAGGAGGAGGGTGTCCTTACATGGAAGGATACCGTTCACTTTGTGATACAGATTCTTCGGGGACTTCAGCACGCTCACGAAAAGGGAATAGTTCACCGTGATATAAAGCCTCAGAATATTATGATGTTCACTGACGGCACTATAAAGGTCATGGATTTCGGTATTGCCAAGTTTGCCCGTGAGGAGGGAAAAACAGCTACCGACCAGGCAATCGGCAGTGTTCACTATATCAGTCCTGAACAGGCAAAGGGTGACGTTACTGACGAAAAGAGCGACATCTACTCCGTCGGAGCAATGATGTACGAGATGCTTACCGGAAGAAAGCCCTTCGACAGCGATAACCCCGTTTCTATTGCTGTGATGCATATGCACGATATTCCGGAGCGTCCGAAGGCTGTAAATCCTGACATTCCTGACGGTCTGGAGGAGATAGTGCTCCGTGCTATGGAAAAGAATCCTGCCGACCGATATCAGTCAGCAACAGAAATGATTGCCGATATCGAAGCATTTAAAAATAATCCGGACATCGTTTTCGGCTACTATCAGGAGGAGGCTGACGAAAATACACGCTTCTTCGATGCTGTAAGCGATAGTCAGTCTGCCGATGATAATATGGGCGACAGCGCTCAGAATGCCATTTACGACAACGGCTACGGCGGAAATTCTCCTCAGGACAGCGGAGATGATTACTCCTACGACGATGAGGACGATGATGAAGAGGAGGAACAGCGTTCTTCACTTGTTGTTCCTGTTCTTACAGCAACAGTTGTTGTTGTAATCATTGTTGCAGTTATCTTCGTGTGGTCACTTGTAAGCAGTATGTTCAAGGGAGACGGCAACAGAGGTGACTTTGTTATGCCTGATTTCTACGGAATGGACTACAACGATGCAGTAAACAAATACGGCAACAATATAAATATTCAGGAGGACGGCTACGAGTACAACGAGGTCGAAGCCGGCTGTATCTTCGACCAGGACATCGAACCGGGTACAGAGTTTAAAAAGGGTGATGTTGTCAAGGTTAAGATAAGCCGTGGACTTGAAACTGTTACCGTTCCTACCGGACTTGCCAAAATGAATGCCGAGCTTGCTAAAAGCACGCTAAAGGAAATGGGACTTGAATGTGAGATGAAAAACTCCTCCAGTCCTGATGTTGAGGAGGGTAAGGTCATCAAGACCGAGCCTGAGGAGGGTACAGAGGTACCAAAGGGTTCCACAGTTATCCTCTATGTAAGCATGGGAATGGACCTTGAACAGGTTCCCGTTGAAAACTATGTGGGACTTATTGACGAGGACGCTGTTACTAAGGCTGAGTACAAGGGACTGAAGCCTAAGATTGAGCGTGATGCTTCCTACGAAAAAGAGGGTATCGTCTTTGAGCAGAGCATCAAGGAGGGTGAAAAGGTTGAAGCCGGTACTGAGATTATTTTCTATGTCAGCAACGGTGTTCTTCCCGAGGGAGAAATTCCGTTCTCAATCAACTTCCCCTCAGACGCTTACGGACGTTTCATTATCGACTTTATTATAGTAAATGATGACGGTTCAACCAAGACGGTTTCATCTTCCACCATTATTGCTCCGGATATGATGAGTTCAAGCACCGATATTCCGGGTTCAGGTCAGAAGGTAAGAGTCAAGGCTGTTCTGACAAACATCACTAACAATCAGAGAGCTACAATAGGTGACTACACCTTTAACTATGCTACAAAGAGCATTAGCGTAAACAGTGAGGATATAAGCGGAGCATTCCAGGCTGTTGACGGCTTCTATGTTGAACCTACAGAACCGCCGACTGAACCGCCTACAGAGCCGCCTGCACCTACTCAGCCGCCGACACAGCCACCTACAGATCCGCCCACACAGCCTCCGACAGATCCGCCTACTCAGGCACCCACAGATCCGCCTGCAGATCAGGAGCAGAACGGCGGGGAAAACAGTTAAACTATGACAGAAAAATTAAGTCCCGGACAGGGAATAATAACAAAATGCTTAGGGGGACTCTATACAGTAGAGTCCCCTGACGGTATATATGAGTGCAAGGCAAGGGGAGTGTTCCGAAGCAGGGAAATCTCCCTTTATACAGGAGATTATGCGGAGTTTTCCAACGGTGTTATAACTGAAATACTGCCGAGAAAGAACTGCATAATCAGACCGCCCCTTGCAAACCTCGACCAGCTTGTTTTCGTGGTATCTACCTGCAGTCCGTCACCCAATTATCTGCTTCTTGATAAATTCATGGCTATTGCGGAGTATAAGAGCATTTCTCCTGTAATAGCAATAACGAAAACCGATTTGGGAGACAGTGCTGAAATCGAGGAAATTTACAGAGGTATCGGTGTTCCTGTGCTCACCATAGATTATGACAGAGCTGAAACAGTTGAAGCGGTGCGTGAGCTGCTGAAAGGCAAAATCAGTGCATTTACGGGGAATTCAGGGGCAGGAAAGTCTACGCTGCTTAACGCTGTTGATCCTAAGCTGAATATCCCGACAGCTGAAATCAGCCGCAAGCTGGGCAGAGGAAAGCATACCACACGTCATGCGGAGCTTTACCGTCTTGCTGAGGGCGGCTATATTGCAGATACTCCCGGATTTTCCACCTTTGACACCAATCGCTACGACATAATCCGCAAGGAGGAGCTTGCTGCCTGCTTTACAGAGTTCGGAGAATTTGTGGACAGCTGCCGCTTCAAGGACTGTTCTCACACCTGCGAAAAGGGCTGCGCAGTTATTGAAGCTCTGAATGAGGGGAAAATCAATCCAAGCCGACACAGTAGCTACTGTGAAATGTACAGAGAAGCCGGTCAGATAAAGGAGTGGGAGCTTAAATGAAGAAGTGGCACATTTTTTCAGGCGGCGAGCTTTCTGATACGGACTTTATTGAAATATTAGCCGGAGAGCGTGTAATCTGTGCTGACAGAGGCTTGTATCATGCTCAGAAGCTGGGTATCACGCCCGACATAATCGTGGGAGATTTTGATTCCTTTAAGGGAAAGCTGCCGGAAAATACTGAAATACTGCGAAGTATTCCTGAAAAGGACGATACTGATACAATGCTTGCGGTAAAGCTTGCCATTGACAGGGGAGCAGAGCAAATTCTGCTCTACGGCGCACTGGGAGGACGTTTTGACCATACCATAGCCAATATACAGACTTTGAAATATGGTCAGGAGCACGGCTGCGAGATAAGGATAATGGACAGCCAGAATGAAATAATGCTCCAGACCGCAGGAACAATGGGATATAAACGGCGTGAGGAGTGGTACTTTTCAGTTTTTGCCTATTCGGAGAAACTTGAGATAAACCGGCTGACGGGAGTGAAATATCCGCTGAGTGATTCCGGAATAACAGCTTCATTTCCAATTGGTGTAAGCAATGAGATTATTGAAGCCGAAGCTGAACTGAGTATCAGCAGTGGCACGGCTCTTGTTATTTTTTCAAAAAA
>JAEDLA010000168.1 GCA_016295545.1 Oscillospiraceae bacterium
AGTTTGAGGGAGAACCCTTTTTCAAAAGGGTTTCCCTCAACAAGTTACGCAGATACCCCATAACACTCAACATATTTTTCTGAAATTATGTGACAATTATGTGATTATATCCTGAAAATTCCAGGTTTAATTGACAGCTTATAACGGTAATGATATAATTATAACGTGAATCTATAAAAGCATTAACAATGAGCGCAGATTTGCGAAAGGAAGGACTATATTTTATGCTTCAGCTCAAACAAATCGTAAAGAAGTACGGTCAGGGCGAAAATGTTGTCACCGCTCTTAACGGTGTTGACATTACTTTCCGTGAAAATGAATTTGTGGCTATTCTCGGTCACTCAGGCTGCGGAAAGACCACCTTGCTGAATATTATCGGCGGTCTTGACCATTACACCTCCGGCGATCTGATAATCAACGGAGTATCCACAAAAAAATACAAGGACAGAGACTGGGACGCCTATAGAAATCACTCTATCGGCTTCATTTTTCAGAGCTATAACCTTATCCCTCATCAGACAGTTCTCGCCAACGTTGAGCTTGCACTGACGATTTCCGGAGTATCCAAATCAGAACGAAGAAAAAGAGCTGTTGAAGCTCTTAACAAGGTAGGTCTTGGAAATCAGCTGCACAAAAAGCCGAATCAGATGTCAGGCGGTCAGATGCAGCGCGTGGCTATTGCCCGTGCTCTTATAAATAATCCTGACATTCTTCTTGCCGATGAACCAACAGGCGCTCTGGACAGCGAAACCTCTGTTCAGGTTATGGAGCTTCTTAAAGAAATAGCTAAGGATAAGCTCGTTATTATGGTTACTCATAACCCTGAGCTTGCTGAAAAATACTCCACACGTACAGTCCGCATAAAGGACGGAAATCTTATCAGCGATAGTGATCCGTACACTCCCGAAGAAGAAAAGCCTGCGGAACAGGGGAAGAAAAAGCGTGTATCCATGTCGTTTCTTACCGCACTTTCCCTTTCCCTCAACAACCTTATGACAAAAAAGGGACGAACTCTGCTTACCTCCTTTGCTGGCTCCATAGGTATAATCGGTATTGCTCTGATACTTGCCCTTTCCACCGGTATCAACGACTATATTACTGCTATTCAGGAGGAAACCCTCTCCTCCTACCCCCTGAGTATTACAAGGGAAACTACAGATATGGCTGAAATGATGACGTCCATGATGAAAAAAACGTCAGAAAAATCCAGCCAGACCATTGATGAAAGCACCATTTACGCAAATACGGATATTTATGATATGTTCAATTCCATGAATTCCTCCGCAAAGCAGACAAATAATATGGTGGATTTCAAAAAATTCCTCGATACCAATGAGACTGTTAACGAAAAGGCAAGCGCTGTTGCTTACTCCTATGACATACAGATGCCTGTTTTCACAGAAGATCCTGAGGGAAAAATTATTAAGTCAGACTTTATGGAAATGTACACAAAGGCTCTTGGCATGGGCGATATGTCCCAGTACACAACAACAGGAACCTCCGGTGCAATGATGGAAATGGAAATGAACTCTATGGGACTTAATATATGGCAGGAGCTTATTCCCGCTGAGGACGGCGGAGCTGTTAACGAAATGCTTACCGAACAGTATGATGTGGTTTACGGAAGCTGGCCTGAGAATTACAATGAGGTAGTTGCCGTACTTACTCCCGACAACGAGATTCCGGATATTATTCTCTATGCACTTGGTCTTAAAAATGAAGAAGACTTCTCAAAAATTTTAAAATCCGCTATGAACGGCGATGTTATTGAGGACTACGGACAGACAGAATGGTCATTCGATGACATTATGGATCAGAAATTCAAGCTCATTCTCCCTGTTGAATACTATCAGAAAAATGAAAAGGGCGACAGCTATGTTGACCTTACAAAAAATGAAACAGGTCTTGAATACCTCTATAACTCCGATGATATCGGTACAGAAATAAAAATCACCGGCTTTATCCGTCCCAAAGAGGGCGTTAACAATGCAATGCTGAGCAGCTATCTCTGCTATCCTCATTCACTGGTAGAATATATAATCAATACTACCAACGACAGCGATATTGTAAAGGAACAGCTTGCTGACGAGAAAACCGACGTTATCTCCGGAAAAATTTTCCCCTCCGAGGACTATACCGGTCCCACAGCTGAGGAAATGGATAAAAAGGCTAAGGATTATATCTCAGGTCTTGATACTGCCGGAAAAGCAGAAGTTTATACATTCCTCATGACTCAGCCAAATGAAGAGGAAAAAGCCGCTTACATCGAGCAGACTCTTTCACAGATAACACGGGAACAGCTTATTGAACAACTTACCTCTGCTTACGCTCAGCAAATGGGAGTTGATGCTTCAGCAATAACCTCCTATATGAATCAGATGGACGAAAAGACATTCAACAGCTTCGCTTCCGAAGCTATCGGTGAGCAGTATACTCAGATGTACACTCAGCAGGTTGCTCAGCAGCTTTCAACCCTTACTATTGAACAGCTTGCAGTTCAGTTTGATGCAATGAGCATTACCGAAGCTCAGTATGAACAGATATTCAACAAGTACACTCCGGCTGAGCTGTCAGACTCTACCTATGAAAATAACCTGACTAAGCTGGGCGTTGCTGACTTTGACGATCCCTCCTCTGTATGGATATATGTGAAATCATTCTCCGACAAGGACGATATCTCAGACGCTATCAAGAGCTACAACAACTCCGTTGAAGAAAAGGACGTTATCCATTACACTGATTACATTGCACTCATGATGTCCTCTGTTACAAGCATTATCAGCGGTATCTCCTATCTGCTGATTGCCTTTGTAGGAATCTCTCTCGTAGTATCCTCCATAATGATTGGAATTATCACCTACATTTCAGTTCTTGAAAGAACAAGAGAAATCGGTATTCTTCGTGCAATAGGCGCTTCCAAGCATGATATTTCCACAGTTTTCAATGCGGAAACTCTGCTTGTCGGACTTACCTCCGGTATTATCGGAATAGGCGTATCAGTTCTGCTTACTCTGCCAATTAACGCTGTTATCCATGCGATTACAAATCTTACTGAGCTGAACGCTACTCTCCCTGTTGCAGGCGCTGTTATACTTGTGGTTATCAGCATGGTACTCACACTTATCTCCGGAATTATCCCGTCAAGATATGCCGCTAAGAAAGATCCTGTTGAGGCTCTCAGAACCGAATAAATCTGAAACAATAAAAATCTGTGAACTTATTCATATAATGCACTAAAAATACATTTTGTGGGTTGACTTTCATCTCAGATAATTATATAATATAGTTACTTTGATGTGCGTTGTTTCCGGCAATACCCTTGAATTTGTACAGCTGTATGCTGCTGTGCGGTTTGCCGCTGATCGCTATACTGCATCTGCACTTTAGCACTATATCGGTCAATGCATATTATGCCTGTTAATTAAAGGGGTTATACGTTATAGGCAGCGTTCTTCCAAAGTATAAGGGACAAATCAAAAACAAGCTCTGCACACATTACCGGTGCAGAGCTTGTTTTATTACTTTGGAAATTATATTGATAGGACATCTCTAAAAAATATGCAAACAGATGAGGTACTAAGGCATTTGCCGGTGGTTTTTGTTGTGCCCGATAATTACTCGTCGGGCAAGCCGAGGAAAGGTGTTGTGCTGTGTCCGTAAAGCGGCGCTGCGCTGGCTTTACTGGTTTTCTTTGATGCGGGGCTTTGCCCCACACCCCACCAGAGGCGCTGCCTCTGGACTCTGCCAAAGGGTTTATACCCTTTGGAAACCCACTTTGGCTTCGCCGCTTTTATAGATTTTTTATTCCGTCAGTTTCCAGTAATATCGCCTGTTTGACTCAGGAAAGTCATTCATTATACCATGTTCCGGATCATAAAACGTTCCGTTATAATAAAGTGACCAGTGCCAGCATCTGGGAGTTTCAAGACTTAAAAGGCAAAGCTCCGGCAAATCACTTTTATCAGCCGCCGAACATCTTTCATCAGATATGTTTATCCCAAATTTTCTCAGCACTGTTTTCATTTCCTTTAAATTAGTTTCTCTGTCATTGCCGAGATATTCAATAATTTCATCAACTGTTTTGCCCAGTACCATTGCAAGCACCGCCTGTCCGCACTGCAGGTCAGTTGGTTCATGTATGTAACTGATTTTCATGTATAACACCTCTTTAATACTAATTCCATATCGTTCTGTTGAAAAAGTTGTCTGATAGCGTTTCGTC
>JAEDLA010000169.1 GCA_016295545.1 Oscillospiraceae bacterium
AAAATGAGGCACTTGCCAATACTTCCGATACTGCTCCCGTGCAGAAAGCAGAAGAAACAAAACAGGAACAGCAGACGGAAGAACCGACAGTAAATCCTCCCGAAAAGATAATTGTTTCGGTAAAGAATGAACCAAAAAGCGGTGTTCCGTACACCTATCGTTTCAATGCCGATGATGTTGTGACAGGCGGTGCAAAATCAAAGTTCAAGGCAAATGTTGAAGCAATACAGGTATTGCAGAAAATCGAAGCCGAGAACCGATACGCAACTCCAGAAGAACAGGCTATTATGGCAAAGTATGTCGGCTGGGGCGGTATTCCGCAGGCTTTTACAACGGACAGAGCCGCCGAGAGCTTAGGCGGTAATTTAGGCGAAGCTGTACCAAGCGGTTGGGAAACAGAGCAGAAACAGCTCCGTGAGCTTCTTACTCCCGATGAATACAAGGCGGCGAGAGCGTCAACGCTTACAAGCTTCTATACACCTCCCGAAGTTACCGACGGTGTATATCAGGCACTTTCGCAGTTCGGATTTGAAGGCGGTAATGTCCTTGAACCAAGTATGGGTGTGGGCAATTTCTTTGCAAAAATGCCTGAAAATATGCGTGACAATTCACGTCTTTATGGTGTGGAGCTGGACAGCATTTCGGGCAGAATTGCACAACAGCTTTACCCTAACGAGCGTATTCAGATTAAAGGCTTTGAGCAGACCTCTTTCAATAACAACAGCTTTGACGTTGTTGTGGGCAATATTCCTTTCGGTGATTATCGTGTCAGCGATAAAGCCTATGATAAGCATAAATTCAAGATACACGATTACTTTGCCGCCAAGTCTGTTGATAAGGTAAAGCCGGGCGGTGTTGTTGCACTTGTTACAAGCAAGTTCACTATGGACAAGCTGAACGAAAAAGCAAGACGTTACCTTGCTGAACGCTGTGACCTGCTGGGAGCTGTGCGACTTCCGAATACAGCTTTTAAGCAGAACGCAGGAACGGAAGTTACTACGGATATTCTCTTTTTAAAGAAAAGAGATACCTTAACCGTCGAGGTTCCCGATTGGGTTCACATGAGCGAAACGGCGGACGGTATGCCTTGTAATAAGTATTTCGTGGATAATCCCGATATGGTGCTTGGCACTATGGCTTGGGACGAGCGAATGAAGGGTAAGTACGGCGATGACAGTAAAGTGACAACCTGTGTTGCCGATAATACAATTCCGCTTTCACAGCAGCTTAAAGCGGCTATTGCAAAAATTGAAGGTAGAATTGAAACTGTCAGAGCCGAAGAAAAACAGCGTGATGAAGCTGACATTATTCCTGCCGACCCGTCAGTGCGAAATTTCACGCATACCGTTGTTGACGGAAAACTGTATTTCCGTGAAAACGAGATTATGACGCAGGTTGCCGAAACTGGCAAGACCCTTGACAGAATGATGGGTATGCACAAAATACGTCAGGCGGCTATGGCGGTAATCGACGCACAGGCGGCAGGCTGTTCCGATGAGGAGCTGAAAGAGCTTCAGGCAGAACTGAATGCCGTATACGATAAATTCCGTAAGGCTTACGGTAATATTACCGATAGTGCAAATGAGCGCTGTTTCAGACAGGATGATGATTTCAATACTCTTGCGGCATTGGAAGTGGTAGATACAGAGAAAAAGACAGTAAATAAAGCTGAGATTTTCTCAAAGCGTACTATTCAGCCCGAAGTTACTGTTACAAGCGTTGATACTCCGCAGGAAGCGTTACAGGTATCGCTTGACCGTATCGGTAAGGTTGATATTGAATATATGGCAAAGCTTGTAGGCTGTGAGCCTGAAAAAATAATTTCCGATTTAGGCGATGATATTTTCAGAAACCCTGCCGCAATAAAGGACGATGAGCTGTTATCGGGATATGAGGAGGCTTCCGAATATCTTTCGGGTAATGTAAGAGAAAAACTGAAAATTGCAAGGGAATATGCACAGCATATCGACAGCAGCTTTGAAAGAAATGCGGCGGCGCTTGAAAAGGTTATCCCGAAGAACCTCGAAGCAAGCGAAATCTCCGTTCGTATCGGCGCAAACTGGATTGATGTTGAAGATTACAACCGCTTTCTGAGAGAGTATGCAAAAGCCGACACGGGAATGTGGGGTCATCCCGTAACCCGTACAAAGATGGGCGAATACAAGATTGAGGGCAAATATCAGGACCGTTCCATTGCCGCAAATCAGACCTACGGTACAAGCCGTATGAGCAGTTATCATATTTTTGAAAATCTGCTTAATCAGCGTGATGTGGTTATTCGTGACAGAAAAGAGGTTGACGGAAAGGTATATTACGAGGTCAATGCAAAGGAAACACAGCTTGCCAAAGAAAAGGCAAGACAGATGAAGGAAGCCTTTAAAAGCTGGGTATGGGAAGATATTAACCGCCGTGAAAAGTATGTTGAAAGGTACAATGAGCTTTTCAATGCAATTCGTGGCAGAGAGTATGACGGTTCACACCAGACCTTTCCGGGCATGAACCCTGCCATAAAGCTGCGACCACATCAGGAAAACGCAGTTTTAAGAGCAAAGCTGGGCGGTAATACGCTTCTTGCTCACTGCGTTGGTGCGGGCAAAAGTGCGACACGTTCGTAACTGAAAAGGTTACGCACAAGGTCGTATGAAAATAAAATATATTTGAATACGGTTCTTGGAGAACTGATATTCCGACAGGTGGAATGATAGGGTAACGCCTTGAAACGCCTGCCTTAAAACTGCGATATGCGATGATTTTATGCAACAGAAATTATGGTATAAAGCTCGCAGAAGTCGGCAGAAGTCTGCCCAAACAAAGCAGAAATGCTGTTGTGGAAAGTGCTTCAGAGGTGAGGTGTGCAGATGATATGCCGGAGGTCTATAAAACATCTATGGTCAGAATAGTCATTGTTGACTGACGAAATCCCGAATGTACGGGTCTAAAAGGCGCTACGGCAGAAATGCCGTATTCCGAATACGGAAGTGTATGAGGATGAGTAAGAATTTTTACTATGAAAATCCTTGCAGTGTTACAGGCACTGGATATACACAGGCTCAGAGGGACACCTAAGGATGTATATGAACAGATAGGAATATCGGAACGTGGAAAGGTCGGAACACAGAGTCGGTTGCAGACGTTGAAGTGTT
The DNA here is from genome assembly GCA_016295545.1 of Oscillospiraceae bacterium. Classification (GTDB taxonomy): domain Bacteria; phylum Bacillota; class Clostridia; order Oscillospirales; family Ruminococcaceae; genus Ruminococcus. Next base: position 3,144 of record JAEDLA010000169.1, read on the forward strand.
GAATTGGAAAGTGCTTTGCATATAACAATTCTTTATCCGACTGAGAGTAGTGCCACAGTACCGTTGAAGCCGTGGAAACACGGTGGAGGGATAGGCACAAGTCAACAGTAATATATAAATTTCAAATTACACAAATTCAAAGGTTCGAGTATGACTAAGAAAAGCGAAATCCATTCAAGGAGAGTAACTGACTTTGGCAGACAAGAAGAAAATTCCCAAAAAGCAAAAGCTCCGTAATGCTGAATATTACGATATGCAGTCTGTATTTGATAAATTGTATGCGGACAGCAAAAAGGGACTGATTTTTACCGATTTGGTGGAAATAATCAAAAGTCCCGAAAATATCAAGCTGGCATATAGAAATATGCGTAAAAACAGCGGAAGTAAAACGGCAGGAACGGACAAAAAGACGATAAGCGATTTGAATAAATGGAAGGAGGTTAATTTAATATCCCATGTTCAGCGAAAGCTGGATTGGTATATTCCGCAGAAGGTCCGCAGAGTAGAAATTCCAAAGGATAACGGTAAAACCCGCCCTCTTGGAATACCGACAATTATGGACAGGCTGATACAGCAATGTGTGTTACAGGTATTAGAGCCGATTTGTGAAGCTAAATTCTTTGAGCGAAGCAACGGATTCAGACCAAACAGAAGTGCTGAAAATGCAATAGCACAGGCTGAACGTATGATGCAGAATATGAATTTGCATTATGTAGTCGATGTTGATATAAAATCATTTTTCGATAATGTCAGTCACGGAAAATTACTGAAACAGATGTGGACAATGGGAATAAGAGATAAAAAACTCTTGTGTATAATATCAGCTATGCTGAAAGCGGAAATTGCAGGAATAGGATTTCCCGAAAAAGGTACACCGCAGGGCGGTATCATTTCACCGCTGTTATCAAATATAGTTCTGAACGAACTTGATTGGTGGGTTGCAAGTCAATGGGAGAATATCCCAACAGAAACCAACTATATCAAAAGAATTTATCCGAATGGAACACCTGACAAATCAAGGCAGGTCTATCACCTGCGTAAGACAAAATTAAAGGAATGCT
>JAEDLA010000005.1 GCA_016295545.1 Oscillospiraceae bacterium
TCTTTTATTAGATTCCTTTAGAAGATATATGTTCAAATAATCAAGTAAATTTTTTTGGGGTTAGTTTAAGAATCGCCTAAGGCTATTCCTTTTATTCGTATAAATGTTAAAAAACTCTCCTGCGAAAATTAATCACAGGAGAGTTTTGCAATTCTTGAAATTATTTAACAGCGTAAAGATTAGTTTCCCATGCAGGGATATAAAGCTGATGCCTTATAAACAGCCTGTAATCGGGATCAAGTTTTTTTATGAGCAGAGGAAGTTCAAAAATATCTTCATTTCTGTGGTAAAGCGAAACCATAAGCTTTGGAGTGTAATGAGAAATAGTTGAAGCAGCTCCCCATATAGCTTCACGTTCAAACCCTTCAACATCCATTTTAATAAGAGTAGCCGGACGGTGGTCGAGAATACTGTCTACAGAGCGGCAGGGGATAGTCGTAGGAGCTGCTGCGGAGATAGCAGACTGTCTCCCGGCTTTTGCGGCAAAAGGCAGCTCTGTATCAAGACACCATGCAGCAGCATTATATGCGAAAACGTGCTTCATGCCGTCAACAAATTTTGCAAGCTTTTTGAAATTTTTCTTGTCTGGTTCAAGAGCATATATAGCAGAATACTTTCCGTAAGTGAACTCCATAAGCTCACGGATAGTATCACCGTTATAAGCGCCTAAATCAACATAAACCTCGTTAAGACCGGGCTTGATAATTTTTTTGTATATCTCAGATTTAGGAGTTGTAACAGCGGAAAGATACTCAATTTTTCCGCTGATTTTAAAATTCAGAATATTAGCATAGACCTTGCGTGAGTAGTCATCGTAAAGGCTGTTGTAGACCTGTTCTATTTTTTCAGCGTTTTCAAGACAATATTCATAGGTAAAAAGACCGTCTCCGGCAACAGGAACGTCAGGAACATACAGAGTATGCTTAGAAGCGATGCTGTAGATTTTATCAACGATCTCCTGATACCCTGCGGCAAAGGCAAGTACAACGACAAAATCGCTGACCATTTCCTCAATTTCTGAGAGTTTGTGAACACGGTACCCTTCAAAGGAGTGACCGCGAACAAAATCATCGCTTGCGAATATACCTGCAACAGAAATATTTTTTTTATTGAAAACGGACATAATTTTAAGAGCGCCGTCACCCATACCGTAAATAAAAATCGGTCTTTTTTCAGCTTTAAGGCGGTCCCAGCAGGACTGCTTTTCTATGATAAAGGAAAGCATTGTATCACCTCATTAATAATTATCATTCGTATCATCATAATCACCGCAGTCATCATAGCAGTCGTCATAATCATCGTTATGACCACAGTGTCCGCCGTTGAGGTTCATAAGATCCCGTCCCCGAATGCCATATTTGTCTCGCATGATCGTGAGATATTTGTCAATAAGCTCGGAAACCTGTCTTGGTTTTTTAATGCATTTGACTTCTTTGGAGGGAGTATCGGTGTCCTTGCTGTAAATTATAATAGTACCGCAGCCAACAAGCCTCTGTCCCAGAGGAAGACGGATTTTTTTATCGGTAATTTTATATAAATCGATTTCATCCTCATCAACATTGAGAAAGCCGGTTCTTGTAATAAACTTGGTTTCGGTAAGGAAATAGCGTGTAAATGAAATGGGTAAACCTAAAAAAGTACGTTTTTTGTCAGTCCAGACATAGGAAAAGTCTTTCTTCATTGAAAAAGCCTCCAGAATTATAATAATGTACAAATATATTTTATCATAAAAACAGGAAATAGTCAATAAAAATCTTTATATAAACATTTTTTGAAAAGTCGGATTATTTTTTTATGTTTTTCGACTTAATTTCGGCAAGCGGATTGCTTTCCACAGCATTTCTTACGATTTCGTTGTTCAGGTGGGTGTAAATTTCAGTAGTTGAAACGCTTGCGTGTCCAAGCAGCTCCTTCAGGGTAAGAACATCAGCATTTCCGTATTGATACATTAGTGTTGCTGCAGTATGACGAAGCTTATGAGTGGTAATACCCTTGCCGTCCAGTCCGGCATCGTGGAGATTTTTTTCAACTATCTGCTGAACACGGCGCTTTGAAATTCTTTTATTCTGATTGCTTAAAAAAAGTGCTGGTTCATTGGCTGCTTTTGGATTTGCATTTCTTATTTCAAGATATTGGTTGATTGCATCTACACAGGCGTCGTTAAGGTAAACCGTTCTTTCCTTGTTGCCCTTACCGGTAACAATAAGACGATTTTCACAAAAATCAATATCTTTGATATCGATACCAACAAGCTCGCTCAGACGCATTCCGCAGTTTAAAAAAAGCGTTATAATGCAGTAGTCACGTTTTGAATCGTTATTGTCGGAAGCAGCAAGAAGTCTCATGCTTTCATTAAGGGAAAGAAATTTAGGAAGACCTGATTTTGGAACACGAATATCCAGGTCACTGGTAAGGTCCTTGTCGATTATATGAGCAACTTTCGTTAGATATTTGAAAAAGCTTCTAAGGGAGGATATTTTACGGTAACGAGCTCTTTCAGAGTTGTTGCGTTCATCAGATGTATAGAAGATAAAATTGTAGATATCTGAAACAGTAATTTCTTTCAGTTCGGATTCCTGCATTCCGGAAATATTAATGCTTGTAATTTCATCATCAATGTCATGATGAACGCTGTAAATATATTTAAGAAAAAGTCTTATATCGAAGTAATATTCCTGAATAGTTCTGTCAGATAGCAGCTGACTTACCTTAATATGTACAAGATAATTGTTGAGAAATTCAGGGTTATCTTTAGTATTATAATTTTTCAAAAGAATCATCTCCAAAAAGCTTATGAAAATATGATATAATATTGCGGCGTATTTGTCAAGGGGGTGCAGCGGAAAATCCGCTGCACATCACTGAAAAGGATCATTTTTATGCTTTGCAGTCTCATATTTATAAAATGTAAAGCTGCCGGAGCTGTCACAGGTTCCAAGAAAAACCTCTTTTTCCGTAAGCTTTTGTTCTTTCAGCCGGGCTTTGAGATAGTTAATATCATATCCGGCAAGTCTGAGATTATCTGGCATGACTTTTCCGTCAATAATGATAGTTTTAACTATTTTGCTTTGAGCAGGCGAAAGCTCCATATCCTGCGGAGTCAGAGGACGATTTTTCTCAACAGGGAGAAAAGAAATTCTGCCGTTCGGCTCAATGACAGCTGTATCAATCTGACTGATGTCAAAGTATCCCGCAACTCGACAGAGCGTTAGAAATTCATTAAGGTCAATTTTTGATTTTTTGAAATGTTCCGGAAAAAGCTTGCTGTTTTCCATTAAAATAATAGATTTACCCTCAAGAAATCTCCGGAGTTTTATAGATTTTGAAGCGATAAGATTAATAAAAAAAGTAGCAAGAGCGTAGATTATTAAAGCAGTCAATGGCTTCCAGAAATCCTTTTCTGTAGTAATTGCCAGTTCAGCACCAATAGAACCAATAGTTATGCCGTTTATATAGTCAAATAAATTCAGCTGATTCATCTGTTTGTTGCCGATAAGCTTTGTCATAAGGAAAAGAGCAGTAACAGAGCCTGCGGAAGTAATAATTATCTTAAGAAATTCCATGGAGTTCCTCCTGTGTTTTTTATTTAATGTCTGCGTTTTTTAAATAGGTTATACGTGGAAAATTTTTAATGAATCATATGTTGATTACAAAACATTTTTATAGTATTCAGAAACTTTCATAGGGAGTGATAACGATTGACCTGTAGTCTTGAAAGCATGAAAATAAAGGAAGTAATTGATATTGCTACCGGCGAACGCCTTGGATACATTGATGATGTGCAGATGAATCTCGACACTTCCACAGTTGATGCACTTGTTATCTATGGCAGAGGGCGGCTGTTCGGACTACTTGGAAAAGAGGAGGATGTTGTAATTCCTTGCGCAGAAATAGAGGTGATAGGGGAGGACGTTTTGCTAATAAGGCGGAAAACAAAGAATAATCCAGCAGTTTATACAAATAACAGAAAAAATATATTTAGAAGTTTGTTTGGATAGACTATAAAAAAAGACTTGCAAATTATGTAAAAACATGGTATAATATTAAAGCAATTCGCACGCTTGTACTTTTGCGGACCGGTGCTCTCACGAGTCGTCTGTAAGTTAAGTCGGGCGGAGGAAATTTTAACCAATTTAAGGAGGACTACACAATGGGAGTAGTATCAATGAAACAGCTTCTTGAAGCAGGCGTACACTTCGGACACCAGACAAGAAGATGGAACCCGAAAATGGCTCCGTACATTTTCACAGAAAGAAACGGCATTTACATCATCGACTTACAGAAAACTGTAAAGAAGCTTGAAGAAGCTTATATGTTTGTTCGTGATCTTTCAGCTGAAGGCGGCGAGGTTCTCTTTGTAGGTACAAAGAAACAGGCCGGCGATTCAGTTAAGGAAGAAGCTACCCGTGCAGGCGCTCACTATGTCAATGCAAGATGGCTGGGCGGTATGCTTACAAACTTTAAAACAATCCAGACAAGAATCAAGAGACTTGAACAGCTCCACACAATGGAAGAAGACGGTACATTCGACCTTCTTCCCAAGAAGGAAGTTGTTAAGCTTAACCTTGAAATAGAGAAGCTTGAAAAGTTCCTTGGCGGTATCAAGACAATGAAGAAGCTCCCCGCAGCTCTCTTTATCGTTGATCCCAGAAAGGAAAAGATTGCTGTAGCTGAGGCTAAGAAGCTCAATATTCCGATTGTTGCTATCGTGGATACAAACTGCGATCCTGATGAAGTTGACTACGTAATTCCCGGCAACGATGATGCTATCAGAGCAGTTAAGCTTATTGCTGGTACAATTGCTAATGCTATTATTGAAGGCAGACAGGGCGATGACAACGGCGAAGAAGCTCAGGTTGCTGAAGAAGCTGCTGAGACTGAGGCAGCAGAGGCTGAATAATTAAGGATTTACAGCAGATTCAGCACTGTCATATTATTTGTGATTCTGCGAATATTAATAAAACCCGAATTTAAAACATTCGGGTTTTTCAGAATAAATATAATTCAGGAGGAAAGTACAATGGGAAAGGTTTCAGTTGCAGAAATCAAGGAATTAATGAAGTCTACAGGCGTTGGAATGATGGACTGTAAGAAGGCTCTCGAAGCAAACGACGGCGATATGGATAAGGCTATCGAGTTCCTCAGAGAAAAAGGACTTGCTACACAGGCTAAGAAAAGTGGCAGAGCTGCTGCTGAGGGTATAGTAACAGCTGTAGTAAAGGGCAATGTAGGTGTTCTTCTCGAAGTAAACACAGAGACAGACTTTGCTGCTAACACAGATGATATCAAGAACTTTGTTTCAGCAGTTGCTGATACAATCATTGAAAAGAATCCTGCTGACGTTGAGGCTCTCAAGGCTGAGGTTATCAGCGGTGGTTCAGTTACTGTTGGTGAAGTTCTTACTGAACTCGCAGGCATGAAGATTCGTGAGAACATCGTTATCCGTCGTTTTGAAAGACGTGAGGGTGTTCTTGCAACATATATCCACAACGGCGGAAGCATCGGTGTTATGGTTAAACTTGACACAGAACTTTCTGCCGATCAGGTTTCAGCAATCGGTAAAGATGTTGCTATGCAGTCGGCAGCTCTTAACGCTCCATATCTCAACCGTGCAGAGGTTCCTGCAGAGGTTATTGAGAAGGAGAAGGAGATTATGCTCGCTCAGATGGCTGAGGATCCTAAGATGGCAAACAAGCCTGAGCAAGTCAGAGTTAAGATCGTTGAAGGTAAGGTCGGCAAGTATTATAGCGAAAACTGTCTCCTTGAACAGGCATTCGTTAAGGATGACAAGCTTTCAGTTCAGGGCTATGTTGATGCTGCAGCTAAGGAGCTTGGCGGTACAATTGCTGTAACAGAGGTTATTCGTTATGAGCGTGGCGAAGGCGTTGAGAAGAAAGAGGATAATCTTGCAGATGAAGTTGCAAAGATGATTAAGTAAAAACAGCGTTAAGCCGCAGTTCACAGACTGCGGCTTATTCTTAAAAGGAGTTAAAATGAAGAAGTTCTTAAATACATTATTTGGAGTGCTGATTGTAATAGGCATTGTATTTACAATTGGAAATGCATCTGAAGCAATTACTGCTATGAATGGAAAAGTAGTTAACCTTAATGAAGCGGTAAAATCTGATTTTGACAAGAAAGCCATGATAAAGGGCGACATTTACTATGTTTATGACCAGATTGCAGTTGAAGAGGTTACTCATACTTCATACGGCATAAAAACAGGAACTGATGAAACTTATTTTTATCTTATTGATAATTATAATAAGGATTGGTTTGATTCTGATTCACAAGATTATATGACTATAATTTATTCAACTGCTGATAAGGATAAAGCAAAAAAGCTTGATGAAATGGTACAAGCATGGATTGAGTATGAAAATGCCTGCTATGAACTGATTGAAAGCGGAAATGATAATGCAGAAGATTTTCCTGATATTCCTGAAGCAACGCTTGAACTTGACGGCATGATTGCTGAATATAACGATGATGATCTTGTCAAGTACAGAGATGAATATCTTGGTGAATATATAACTGATGATGTTGACACTTTTGTCAGTGAACACTGCACAGACATGATAATCAAAGATATAAAGCCCTCACGTTCAAAAGGAATATTCTTTGCAGGAATCGCAATCACAGTAATAGGCATTGCAGGTCTTGTTATATCTATTATTCTCGGAATAAAAGCAAAAAGAAACAGTGAAGAATTACTGTAATTATATGAACCGTCCCGCAGTCAAGGAGGTAATCCTCTGCGAGGGCGGTTTTTTAGATTCTATTTTCAACAATACAACTACAAATTTATTGTGCAAATTAGCTAAAAGATGTGCTAGAATATTTATACCTGCAACACTTGCAGTTACTCATGAAATATGATATAATATTATTTAAGTAGATGTAATCATCAACTTTCATGCTTATGTGTCATAATCTGTAAAGCCTGAATAATTAACAGAGGTATATTTTTATGAATCAGAAAGTTGTAACACTTGCAGATTCTATCAGCAAGGTTATAGTAGGAAAAGATAATATAATTACAAATATTATTGCAGCACTTCTTTGTGACGGGCACGTTCTTCTTGAAGACGTTCCCGGAGTGGGAAAAACTCAGCTGATAACTGCTTTATCCCGTTCAATTGGAGGAAAATTTAATAGAATACAGCTTACTCCTGATGTTATGCCGTCGGATATTGCTGGTTTCACTATGCTTGATTCCGGAACAGGTGATTTTGTTTACAGAGACGGTGCGGTTATGTGTAATTTTCTTCTTGCAGATGAAATTAACCGTGCTTCACCCAAGGTTCAGTCAGCGCTTCTTGAAGCAATGGAGGAGCGTCAGATAAGCCTTGACGGCAAAACTCATAAGCTTCCTGAGCCATTTCTCGTTATGGCAACCCAGAATCCTGTTGAAACCTATGGTACATATCATCTTCCTGAAGCTCAGATGGACAGATTTTTCATGAAGCTTTCAATGGGTTATCCCACAGCCGACGAGGAAATAAGTATTCTGGAAAGAACAGAAAAATTCAATCCCATTAATAATATAACTGAAGCTGCAGTCAGCGTGGAGGACATCTGCCGTATGCAGCAGGAAGTAAAGAATATCCGTGTTTCATCACAGGTCAAGCGCTATATAGTCAACCTGACCGCATCTACCCGTGATGACAGAAATACAGTTCTAGGAATCAGTCCGAGAGGCAGCATTGCCCTGTACAAAGCGGCAAAAGCCTTTGCTTATATATATGAACGGGATTTTGCAACTCCTGATGATGTTAAAATATCTGCTGTAGCGGTACTTGCGCACAGAATAATCCTGTCTCCTCAGGGAAAAAACTCATTTGGCACTGGTGAAGAGTATATTAAACATATTTTGTCTGTCTGTGAAGTTCCGCCTATGGGTAACAGCTGATGAGGAATATTATAAATGCCTTAGCCATAGCTTTTTTAGTCTTTATTTTCACATTTTACGTTGACGGCGAAATGGGTGTAATACTAATTGCTTTTCTTCTTGCAGCGCCTCTTTTTTCTCTATTTTTTGCATTATACAGCCGTAAAAGAGTTCATGTAAGCTTTGATTGTGATGCCTATGTAAAAAAGGGAACTGAGCTTACTGTTAATGTAAAAGTAGAAAAGGAAGGGAAATTTCCACTTTCATTCATAGAAATAAAGTTTGCAGCATCACCTGGTTTCAGACAGAATGACAAAACTTATCGACTGTCTATTCTTACAGAAAGCGAGACAGAATTCACCATTAGTTTTCCTGCTGAAATTGGCGGAAATGCAGAAATTTCAGTTGAATCTGTTTATGCCTGTGGTTTTCTTGGGTTTATGAAGTTCAGGGCTAAAACACCGCTTCCTGAACCAAAGGGGATCGGTATTATTCCTGATATTCCTGAAATCACAGCTTCATCTCAGCTTTTCAGGAGTATTGCAGATTCTGTTCTCACCAGCGACAATGATGAGGATAATGATACAGTGATGCTCTTTGCAGCAAACACGTTTCCGGGTTATGAACACCGTGAATATGTTCAGGGTGATCCGATAAAGCGTATTAACTGGAAGCTTTCCTCGAAAAAATCCAAGCTTATGGTACGTCTTGATGAAGCGGCTTCAGCAGTTCAGCCTTGTCTGGTTCTCGATCTGTTCAGAAGCAGTTCGGCGGAGACATTAAGTTCACTTAAAAAGGAAGAAAAGCTTTTACAGGCTGTATTCGGATTAATAACACTTCTTATAAATCAAGGAATAGCCTGTACCTTTGTTTACAGAAATTATAACGGAGATATTGCAACAGAAAATGTGGATAATCCCGATTACCCGATGCAGCTCCTTTTAAAGGTGCTTTCGGTAAAAAGTGTTCCGGAGCAAAGAGTTGATATTTCATTAATAGACGGCAGTTGCTGTACATATATAATAGCAACAACTGACCTTTCCGGCAGCTTTGCTCAGATTGAGGGAGCACTGCCTGACAAAGAAAATTCATGCGTAATGATACCTGATGTTAGCTGTCATTCAGGAACCAATTTACAGGCATGGTATCTGACAGAGGACAATAATTTTAAGTTGGTATAATATGGTAAAAGCTGAAAAAAAGGAAACTCCTATAAAAAATCTGATAAATTATCTTTTCGGTGATGTAGTTATCTGGTATATTGTTTTAATTATGATGTCCATAATGTACCATTACCGAAGCAGTCTGACTTTTGTTTATGGACTGGCAGCACTTATTATCACTGTAGTATGCTTTAAGATATTCGATTACATTGCCCGTCACAAATTTATAGGATCCGGTGCGTATATAGCTGTATTTATGCTTTTTATGGCGGCGGCACGATATTGCATCGGACAGGGGGCGCAGGAGTATCCTATAAGCTTTGGTATATGGTTTCTTACTCCACAGGACGCTCTTGACTACAGCCGATGGTATACAATGGCAATGTTCCTTCTGTTCATGATATTTACAGTCTCTGTTGTGTATTATTTTACAAAAATACGTTACAGAGTGTTTATGAATTTTCTTATTTTCATTATTCCTTTCGCCTTGTATGGTAAAGAATATGAAAAAATGCCGACTATTTATATTATCCTGCTTGCCGTTGGATACGTAGCTGTTATGATAAAATTCAGGCAGATAACTGAGAATGAGAAAACTGTTATACTCCGCAAAAGCACTCTGTGGAAGTCAGCTGCCGTTTTTATTGTGATTTTTGCATCAGCAGCTTCAATTGTCCCCAAACCTGAGATTGAAGCCGACAGAACTATACTTGAACAGATGATTTCCGCTGACCAGTTTACCGACCGGCTTATGGAGGCTTTAGGTGTATTCAGGGATACATCTACTGGAGAGCAGTTCCGTTCCTTCAATGATGAATCTATTTTGTATTTCGGTAGATCAGGAGAACCGCTCCGGCTGAAAACAACAACATTTTCCACTTATAATTATGAAAATGACGGCTGGGAAATTTCTGATGCAGATAAAAGATTCCGCTATACAAGCGAGGAAAAGCCGATTACTTCACCTGAAACAGGTAGAATTCTTAAAGCAGTAGCGCAAGCTGCGGAAAAGGATGCTTATTTTGCAGAGAAGTATGGGCTTAAGTATTTTTCAGCTGATAATCTGACTGAGCCTGCTACAAAAAAAACAGAGCTGTACTGTCTGCTTGACGGTACGACTTTTGCACCTGTGCCTACATCACTTGTAAAAATGGATAAGCCACAGAATACGGATGAAATCGCATTGATTCGTTCAGGACTTGTTTACTGTGTTGACGACAGATTTAGATATGGAGAAACCTTTTCGTTTGAATACAGTTCAGATGATTTCTTCAATTATCCTGAGAATAAGGCAATTGCTGATCTGATGTGCAGAGATGATTATTATGATCTTATTTATGATGCTGCCATTGCAATTAACAGTGAGGAACCTGATTTATCTGAGTTTTTGATTGAAAACTGGCGAGATAGTCTTGATTCAGATGTCCAGCTTGATTATGGCAAAAATGCTAAAATTTATAATCTTGCCTGTGAAATTACAAAGGGACTGGACTCAGATTATGAAAAAGCAATAGCCATAGAAAAATATTTCACTGAAAATAACTATGTTTATGATTTGAATTACCAGAAAGATAAAGGCGATAATGCGGAGGACTTTATTTTCAGCTCAAAGCGTGGTGTCTGCTATGAATTTGCCACTGCAATGGTTCTTCTTTCAAGGGCTGCCGGTATTCCGGCAAGGTACTGTGAAGGCTACAATATGTATGAACCTTATGATAATGACAGACTCGGCACCAATTTTGTGATAAAAACAAAATCTGCTCACGGCTTTCCGGAGCTTTACATAAGAGGAGTAGGCTGGATGTCATTTGAACCAACAGTTGCTTCAAGTGAGAGTATGAAAAACGGCGCAAGCACTACAAGCAGTCTTGCATTTGCAGGAATTCTTGTAATAGCTGCAGCACTGATTTTCCTGCTGGCTGTAAAACTTTTCCCGACTATTTCACATAAATTCTTCCTCATGAGAATCAAAAAATTCACCGGAGAGGAATACATAGTCAGAATAATGAAACGTATATGTTTGCTGCTGAAAATAAGTTCAGTTAATACTTCACATGAGACTGCTGAGCTTATAAAAGAAAAATGCGGCGTTAACATAGAATTCACCGCAGAATTATTTGACAGAACCGTCTATGGCGGTACAGCACTTTCTGAGACAGAAATGGAAGCTGCACTGAATGATTATATTGCGGTATACAGAGCAATTCAGGAGTCAAAAAAGAGAAAAAACAAAAGAACAGGGGAGCTTAATTAAAAATTAAATCTGGAGGTCTGGTACAATGCACAGCAGCAAAAGCAGAGCAATCACCGGCGTTATTCTTGCGTTTTTAGCACTTCTTGGAATAATGTTCCACCCCATTTCATTACTCAGGACGTCAGCAGCAGAGGACTATCGTCAATGGAGACAAATGGACGAACGATGGGCGAATATCAATCTTGGCAATTCGAGTGACATTATGGCATGGTCTGGCTGTCTTGTTACATCAACAGCAATACTTGCCGTACATTCCGGTGCAAAGGACGCAAACAGCTTTAATCCTGGTACATTTGTTCAGTCACTGAACAGTGTCAATGCTTTTGATAATTATGGCTGTATTGCCAGCTGGTCAAAGGTTACTGAGGTTATTCCTGATGTAAAGTTCGTTCAGTATCATGCATTTTCTTCGACAACTCAAAGCGGCATGGCAGCTGAAATGAAGGCGATTCAGAATAACGGATACTACATGATATGCAATGTAGGCGGTCACTGGGTGTTTATCGACAGTATTGTCGGAGATGAAGTCTATATGATCGATCCTGCAAAAGATGACACTAAGCTTTTCAGTTCATATTCGATAAGCGGAATTTCCGGAGTCAATGTTTATACAGGAAAAAACAAGCCGGTAAGCACTTCACCTGTAGAACAGGTTACTCCAAATACTGCTGTTACAACTGCTTCTGCTGCAGCCACGACAACGACAACAACAACTACTACTACGACAACAACTGCAAAGCCAGTAACTACTACAACTACAGCCGCAACGACTGCAATTAAAACTACAACACAAGCTGTCACAACAGTAAGCTTTGAGTTCGGTGAGTATTATTCCGGAACAGGTTCTGTTAAAATTTACTCTCAGCCAGACAAAAATTCAGATACATTATATAACATTTACTCCGGTCAGGTAGTAAATATAGTTGATGCAGCTAATGGCATGGGCTGTATTGCGCTTGGCTCTGAAAAAGGCTGGGTTGATGTTGAACAGCTTATATATACCGGAAATGATGATATTCATAAATGTGGAGACATAAACGGAGACAATTTTATTAACAGGCTTGACCTTGCTTTGCTCAATGAGTACTTAACAAGTCGTTCAAAGCTTCCGGAGGGTATTTCAACTCTTCGTGAATGTGAAATAGCAGCCGCTGACATAAACGGTGATGGAGACATAAATAATCTGGACATTTTGGAATATCTGACACTTTTCTGCAGATAAAGAAAGGAGCTTTATCCTCATGGAATGGATCGAGGTAAACATTTATACAACAACCGCCGGAATTGATATTATCTGTGCAAAACTAATGGACATAGGCATCAAGGGATTTGAAATTAAAGACGCTGAGGATTTTAACGAATTTCTTGAAAATAAAGAGGGAAACTGGGATTATATTGACGATGACGTAATGGGACTTTCAGAATGTGAGACCTGTGTAACAGTCTATATTCCCGATAATTCACAGGGAGCTGATATGCTTAAAGCAACCCGTACAATGCTTCAGGAAATGAAGGCAGCTGATACTGATTCGATTTACGGTCGTCTTGAAGCTGAGCTTTCAAGTATTTGTGAAGAGGACTGGGCGAACAACTGGAAGCAATATTTCAAGCCTTTAAATGTCGGTGAAAGACTAATTATCAAACCATCATGGGAGCAGTGTGAAAATCCTGAAAACAGAATAATTCTTGAAATCGATCCGGCTTCAAGTTTCGGAACAGGTCAGCATCATACTACAAGGCTTTGTCTGGAACTTCTTGAAAATAGCCTTAAACCTGGTGACAGCATCCTTGATATCGGATGCGGAAGCGGTATTTTGTCAATTGGAGCTATGCTTCTTGGAGCTAAAAGTGCAGCTGCAGTTGATATTGAGGAAAATTCTGCTGCTACTGCAAAGGAAAATGCTCTGAAAAATCATATTCCTGATGACTTATACACAACATACTGCGGAAATATACTTGAAGACACTGCTCTTGCAGCTGAACTTGGCGGCAAATATGACATTATTACGGCAAATATTGTAGCAGATGTTCTTATAGCAATGAAAGATTATTTTGTGCGATATCTGAAAGAAAACGGCACACTGATAATTTCAGGCATTATAGAGGAGCGTATGGACGAGGTCATAGATGCTGTTGAGTCCGCAGGATTCACTAAGCTTAACGCAAATATAAGAGAAGGCTGGGCAGCAGTAAAGCTTGTCCGTAACTGAATCATATCATCAGATAAACGGCTTTGCAGTATTCAGAATACTGCAAAGCCTGAAAAGGGAATGCACTTATCTGCTGAACCGAATATATATAGCATATAAAGGAGAATTGTATCGTGAGCATTTTTAAGAAGAAAAAAACAGAGGAAGAAAAACCAAAGGCAGTTGATATTAAACAGCAGATTCTTGAGGCACTGAATAACAAACTTCAGGGAACTCTTTATGATGACTGTGTTATCATGCCTAAGGGCTATACTGTTGACATAAGAATTGGCAGACATGAAGTCACAGATGAAGTACACCTGCTTCAGGTTCTTTATATTGTAAAAAATGACGACTTTGATGAGCCTATTATTGAGCCTGTTGATTCTCAGGGCAAAACTGATGAAGATGCTGTAAAAATGTCTGTTGAAATCTTTTTCGGCGGATTATGGCACCCACTTAATCAGTCAATGGTTAAGAAAAATCCCGTTCATTTTTCCGTAGACTATTTAAAGCAGCATTACGACTTTGATATGTATGCACAGTCAATTGTACGCATAGGTCAGCAGAATCAGAATCCAACTATGCTTGTAAACTTCGTGAAATCTGAGATTCCTAAGTATCTTGGCTCAAAGAAATATTATTGGCTCAGGATTTATCTTGCACGATTCAAGGAAAAAAGAATCGTTGAAGTGCGCATAAACGGAACTGTTTGTACAGAGCTTGCAAGATATTTCAAGGATTATATTGAATCATGGCCCGAAACGGACGCCTTTGTTTCAGAAAAACAATATGCAATTTTTGTTCAGCGTGAAGACGACAAATGTCCTTTCAAAAAGGAACTTGTAACTGAAACTGCTGTAAAGACAATAGAGCTTATGGAAAATTGCGGTTCTCCTGAGGAATATAAGGAGCTTGTGAGAAAAGTTGAAGAAATGACTGGCGGCGACAAGGGACTTGCTGCTGAGATCAGAATCTTTATTCCTGAAATTCTTGCCAAGCTTACTATGGGTTACAATGAAGGAGACAGTCTTTTCCTTATTCAGGACGACAGTAGCATTGAAATAAAAAAGACTCAGCTTCGCTCATATTTCTATATTCAGCAGGTTCTTCTTGAATATCTTCAGAACAAGCCGGAACAGGATAAGGTTATGCGAATCGTTTCAAATAGTGCTGCATTCAGAGAGCTTAAAAAAGCTCATGAACAAGGACATGAACCAAAGGATCTTTTTGTTCCCGGTACAACTTATAAAATGGCAGTAGACAATTACAAGGTCTGGTAAACCAGCTCCGGTGATTCTCCGAGTATTTTCAGAAATTTTCTGATTTTTTTGCAGAAAATACTTGACAAGTATTCCCCAATATGATAAAATATTATTGCCGCTTGTTATCAGGCTTTTTATAAGCTGTTTACAGCGCCTGATGCAGCGAGTTTATTGAAAAGGCAGGTGCCACAATATGTACGCAGTTATTGAAACCGGCGGAAAACAGTATCAGGTAAACGAAGGCGATGTTATTTTTATTGAAAAGCTTGCAGTTGAGGCTGACGAGACAGTTACTTTTGATAAGGTCGTTGCTCTCGGAGCTGACGATGGTATTAAAATCGGTGCTCCTTACGTTGACGGTGCAGCTGTTGAAGCTAAGGTTCTGAAGAACGGCAAGGCTAAGAAGATTACTGTTTTCACTTACAAGCCTAAGAAGGGTGAAAAGAGAAAGCAGGGACACAGACAGCCTTACACTCAGGTCAAGATTGAAGCTATCAAGGCTTAATCATGATTCGGGCAGTATTTTACAAATCAAAGGAAATTTTTTCAGGGTTTGAAATCAGCGGTCATGCCGGTTATGCTGAAATAGGCAGTGACATTGTATGTGCGTCAGTTTCTTCGGCTGTTCAGTTAGCCATTAATTTGCTTGCAGAATTTGGCTGTGAACCACTGGCAGAAGCACAGAACAATAATATTGTCAGATGTAAAGCCGGATTATCTGAAGAAAATGCTTCACGCATAATATATCAGCTGATGATTCATTTGAAATCAATTCTGGAAGAATTTCCCCAAACAATCAAAATCACTATTTCGGAGGTGTAAGTATGTTTAAGATTAGTATGCAGTTCTTCGCTCATAAAAAGGGTGTTGGTTCTACTAAGAACGGTCGTGACTCTGAATCAAAGAGACTCGGTGTTAAGAGAGCTGACGGTCAGTTCGTTAAAGCTGGCAATATCCTGGTTCGTCAGAGAGGTACACACATTCATCCCGGTGAAGGTGTAGGCATCGGTTCTGATGATACATTATTCGCTACAGTTAGCGGAAAAGTAAAGTTTGAGCGTTACGGTCGTGATCGTAAGAAGGTTTCTGTTTACACAGAGCAGTAAATTACGAGAATTTATCGTGGCATAAATCCCGAGCTTATGCTTGGGATTTTTCATTAAAATGCTTATCTGTACTGATTAAAATTATTTATGAGCCAGTTTAATAAATATCAAATGTTCGTTATTAATGCTGCACTCATGTTTTCCTTATCCGTAGCAGAGCTATAGAATAAAATTTCAACATCAGTATAGAATAATTATAATACAGTTTCAAAGGAGATAGGAAATGTTTGTTGACCAGGCAAAAATTAAAATAAAGGCTGGAGACGGCGGAGACGGCGCTGTATCCTTTCACCGTGAAAAATATGTTGCTGCCGGTGGCCCTGACGGAGGGGACGGCGGCAGAGGCGGAGATGTCATTTTTCAGGTCGATGACAATTTCTCAACTCTTATTGATTTTAGATATAAACGCAAATATGTAGCAGAAAAAGGACAGAACGGTTCAGCAAGAAACTGTACCGGAAAAAGTGCTCCTCCGCTTATAATCAAAGTTCCGAGAGGAACTATTGTCCGTGATGCTGAAACAGGACGCATTATGGCAGATATGTCAACTGATGAACCAAAGATTCTTGCAAAGGGAGGCAATGGCGGAAAAGGAAATGTTCATTTTGCTACATCAACAAGACAGATTCCAAAATTTGCGAAGCCTGGTTTTCCGGGAGAGGAATTTGAGGTGAATCTTGAACTTAAGCTTCTTGCAGATGTAGGTCTTGTTGGATTTCCAAATGTGGGAAAGTCAACATTGATTTCTGTTGTCAGCGCAGCTAAGCCAAAGATCGCAAACTACCATTTCACCACACTTTCTCCTGTTTTAGGTGTCGTTAAAGTTGAGGAAGAAAAATCCTTCGTTATGGCTGATATTCCCGGACTTATTGAAGGTGCAGGAGACGGCATCGGACTTGGTCATGAATTTCTGCGGCACGTTGAGCGGTGCAGGCTTATTGTCCATGTAGTTGATGTTTCCGGAATTGAGGGAAGAGATCCTCAGGAGGATTTCAGGATTATAAATGCAGAACTTGAAAAATTCAATGCAGAGCTTGCTGAACGTCCGCAGATCGTAGCTGCAAATAAATGCGATATGGCATCTGAGGAGCAGAGAGAAGCTTTCAGAAATTTTGTTGAATCACAGAATCTGCCATTTTTCTGTATTTCCGCTGCAACAACACAGGGAACTTCAGAATTGATTCAGAAAATTGCAGAAGTTCTTGATACACTTCCACCTATCAGGGAATATGAGCCTGATCCGATTCCTCTGGCTGAGCTTGATGAAAAGGCTGGGCTTGGACAGAAATTCGATATTACTGTCGAGGACGAGGTTTACTATATTGAAGCACCCTGGATTGAGCCTATTATGCGTACCATTGATATTGAGGACTATTCTTCCATGCAATATTTCCAGAGAGTTCTTATCAACAGCGGAATCATTGCTAAGCTTGAGGAAATGGGAATCAACGAGGGCGATACTGTAAATCTTCAGGGATTTGAGTTCGATTATATAAACTGATGAGTATGATTGAAAAAATTATTTCCGACCATGAGGCATCGGGTTATAGTCCGCTGTCTCTTGCGTTTCTTGGAGACAGCGTTTATGATACGCTTACAAGAGAATATCTGCTGAAACAGGCAAATATGCCGGTTTCCAGACTTCATTCAATGAAAATAAAGCTGGTCTGTGCGGAGTTTCAGTCTGCGGCTTACGAAGCGATTCAGGATAATCTTAGCGAACGGGAGATGACTATTCTGAAACGTGGCAGAAATGCTACGGGAAATACTGTTCCAAAGCACGCCAATGCAGCAGAATACCGCAGAGCCACAGCGCTGGAATGTCTGTTCGGGTATCTTTACCTTACAGGCAAAAATGACAGGATCAGGGAGCTTTTCTGTCTGATTCTTGAAAAAGTCGATACAAAAGAATAATAAAAAGTCAGGAGTGTTATAATTATATGTCAGGACATTCAAAATGGAACAATATCAAGCGTAAAAAGGAAGCTACCGATGCTGTTAAAGGCAAAATCTTTACCAAAATAGGCAGAGAAATCACTGTCTGCGTTAAGGAGGGCGGTCCAGACCCGAATAATAACAGCAAACTCCGTGACCTTATTGCCAAGGCTAAGTCAAATAATGTTCCTAATGAGAATATAGAGCGAGTTATTAAAAAGGCTGCCGGCGGTGATGATAAAAACAACTACGAAAAT
>JAEDLA010000170.1 GCA_016295545.1 Oscillospiraceae bacterium
GAAGGTAACGCAAAGGCTGCCTAAAATCATAGGGAAAATGCCGTAAATATCATTTCCGGGCTTCCACTTTGTACCAAGGAGGAATTCCGATATGCCTATCTTTCCGATAGCAGGAATGCCGCTTCCGAACAGAAACAGGCATATCAGAAGCACTGCCAGAACAGAAACGCAGGCGGCGGCAGCAAACACGCCATGCATCAGCTTTTCTTTGAAATTATTCATATATATTCCTTCTTATTCGGAAATCAGTGACTCCCATGAGGTGATATCACCTGTGTAGATGTTCTTTACCTGTTCAGAGGAAAGCTCGTTAACGGGATTGTCATTGCTGACAATTACTGCAATACCGTCCATTGCGATAACAGTGGGGGTAAGTCCTTTTTCAAGTTCGCTGTCCTTTAGATCACGGGACGCCATTCCGATATCGCAGATACCGTCTGCCGCTGCTGACATTCCCGTTGTGGAATCGCTCTGATTTATCTCAATTGTAACCTCGGGATTAAGCTCGCAGTACGCTTCTTTAAGCTTTTCCATTACGGGCGTTACGGAGGAGGAGCCTGCAACGGTGATCTTGCCGTCTTGCTTCGTGCTTTCGTATGCGGGAGCGTCAGACACCTTTATATAGCCCTTTTCTTCGATAACAGACTGTCCGTCAGCAGACATAATGAAGCTGACAAAATCCTGAGCAGTTTCAGATAAACCGTCTTTGTATGCAATGTTAAATGGACGTGCTATCTTGTATTCACCGCTGTTGATTGTTTCAACGGAAGCGGCTGTGCCGTCAATTTTTACAGACTTAACAGTATCGTTCATTGAGCCGAGGGAGATATATCCGATAGCATATTTGTCCTGAGAAACGCTTGTCATCATAACGCCTGTGCTTGATGTTATGGTTGCATAATCGGTGGTCATGTCAACCTTTTCGCCTGCATCGTTTTTCTGCTCAATTCCGAAAAGCTCGATGAATGCACCTCTTGTACCCGAGCCGTCCTCACGGGAGATAACAGTGATAGCGGAGTTTTTTGCAAAACCTGAGGAATTGGACGCACTGTCAGAATTTCCATTGCCGCAGCCTGCAAGAAGGACAGCAGCACATACAGCGGAAAGGGCGGATAATTTCATTTTCTTTGTAAACATAGTTATTTACTCCTTTTAATCTGATGTTGTAATTTGATTACAGTTATGATTTTATCATCTTAATGTAAAAAACATTATCACGTTTATGTCAAATCTGTGTAAAATCTGGGATAAGTGCTGAATGAGGGAAGAACTGTTTTACAGCAGGTCGATGTGGAATTAGTATAAATTGATGTAAAAGATGTATTGCGAAGAATTTTAACAAGTTTGCGAATGTAGAATTCAGCAGTCCTACGGGAATGTTTTCCATACCTATACAGGAGGTGAAACCGCATAGCAAACAGAATTAAGAGCATCACAGTCGGAACTGATAGTAACCTTCCACAAGTAAGTTGCAATATATAAGGGGTAAGTTGCATTGACAACAGTATCTGTACTATGCTATTATATGTTTTAGAGGCGGCAAAAATTATACTATACATTCTTATTTTGGTATAATAGAACAAATAAAATGAAAGAGCTGATTGCTTATGCAGGATAACAAAATCATGATAACATGGTATGGCACGGCTTCAGTTCGTATTGCTGCAGGAAATTCTCAGCTTCTTATTGATCCGTTTTTTCCATTTCCGGACAGCAGTATAAAGGTTGCAGAGAATGCCTATGACAATTGCAGTAATATTCTCGTTTCTCATGGTCATTTCGATCATATAAATAGTATCAGTGCAATCGTGAAGTCTGATACAGCAATTTACTGCACCGACGCACCCTATCATACTCTTTGCAAAAAAGGTGTTAGAAAGGAAAGTCTGCACCTGATACAAGCTGGCTCTGTTTTCAGTATAGGAGATTTTCAGATTACCGCATACAAAGGGAAGCATATCAGATTAGCCGGGTTGAATCGCATGAAAGCGTTATTCAAAAGGTGCTCTGCTCATAATATGAAGGACATTGCAGGAAAGCTTATGCAAATCACGTCTTGCCCTGAACGGAATCAGACTCTCTGCTATCTTGTAGAAGCTTACGGCAGGCGAATCCTGATACTGGGAAGTCTCTCTTTATCGGAAAATACCCTTTATCCCTCAGAACCGGATCTTGCATTTTTCCCTTATCAAGGCTCAAAGGAGCTTGTCAGGACAGCATCTGATATTTTCAGAAAAATCAGACCGAAAGCCGTTTTGCTTACTCATTTTGATGATACCTTTCCACCGTTCAGCTCTGAGAGCGACACATTAGAAATTGAGGAATACATAAAAAAGCGTGCGAAAGTATACAAGCTTCGGCACGGCGATTCACTTACATTATAAAGGAAGAAGTCATGAAAATTATAATCGAATCCTCCCAGCCTGGCGAAGAAGATACTGTAATCGTCAGATGCGCTCAGCCGGATCAGCGGCTTATATCCATGCTCCGGCTGTTTCAGGCTGCTAAAACAGAATTTACCGGATATCTTGACGGTCGTATCATACCGCTGAATTATCAGGATGTATTCTATTTTGAAGCCAATGAAAACCGTGTTTTCGCATATTTTTATTCGGAGGTATACGAGGTCAAATACAAGCTCTATGAGCTGGAGGAGCTTTTGATGTCTTTTGATTTTCTGCGCTGTTCAAAGTCTATGATTGTTAATATGGAGAAAATCGAATATCTCTCGCCCCTTTTCGGCGGCAAGCTTGAAGCCCATTTGAAAAACGGAGAAAAGGTCATTATCTCACGACAGTATGTACAATGCCTAAAGTCCAAGCTCGGTATAGGGGAGGTGAAATGATGATAAAGGAATTTCTGATATCACTGCTGCACTATTTTATGGACATCACCACTGCTGTTTTGATTGCAGCCGCAATTTATATGACGTTCTTCGGACAGCCAATGGAAAGCTCGATATTATGGGAGATACTTTTCAGCGGATTTATTACTGCTCTGCCAACAGCTGTGCTTATCTGCTTTGACACAAAAAGCGAAAAGCATTCCTTGATATTGTGGAGCATTCATTTTCTGTTGATTTATGTCATTACGCTGTTTTTGCTGAATATGTTCGGCTGGTGCAGTATCACTCCCGTATCTGCGCTTATAACCTTTTTTGCAATTATATTTATATATCTTTTCACCTGCCTTGCACACTATATTAATGATGAAAAGCACGTGCTTCTGATGAATCAACAGCTTAAAAAACGTTACTCTATTGATAAGAATAAATCCGAATAATAAAAACATACACAATATTTAAAGGAGGAATTACAATGAAAAACAAATTAACTGCATTTTTGACAGCAAGCGTAATGTTTACATCTATGGCAACAATATCGCCTGGAAAAGCCGCTGACAGCAGTACACTGCCTGAACAGCCGCCTGCCACTCTTGAAAACCCTGACCTTCCGGCGGGTGCAACAAGAGTAACATTATATGATAAAGAAACAGGTGAGCTTATTCCCAGTGAGTATCTGGAATCCAACCATTTTTCATGCGGTACATTTATCAAAATTAATGGGGCGCAGACCGGTCCGCTTATTTTTGTTGATTGCAACCCATATTTTGTTGCTATTCAAGGTTTTGCAGAATTATACAGAAATGCTGATGAATTTGAATTTCTCTGCGACGAACAGCCGGAAGTCACTCTTTATGATAATGGTTCAATGGACGTTGTGTTCAGAATAAATTATACTGCACCTGCTTCCGATTTTGAATTTGATGCTAAAACCGGAGAGTTGACCAAGTATAAAGGGAAAAGCGAAAAAGTTATAATTCCCTCTGAAATTAATGGAGTAGCGGTCAAAAAGATTGGACACTATTCTTTTTGCAGCTGTGAAACCATTACAAGCGTTATTATTCCTGACGGAGTTACCTATATAGATGAGGGAGCATTTTATATGTGTCCGAATCTTACGTCGGTTACTGTTCCAAAAAGTGTTGAAACCATTGGAATGTGGGCGTTGGGATATAATGATGACAACTACATAGCTGTCAGGAAAGCTGATTTCCTTATAAAAGGCTATAGGAATACAGAGGCGGAAAGCTATGCAGAGAAATATTTCATTGATTTTACTGATATAGGTTACGAAACTCCTGGCGATATAAATAAAGACGGGGCTTTTAATATTGCCGATGT
>JAEDLA010000171.1 GCA_016295545.1 Oscillospiraceae bacterium
GATTGACGAAACGCTATCTGACAACTTTTTCAACAGAACGATATGGAATTAGTATAAGCGGCTCTGTTTCCTTAAATCCTTGCCAATGTTCATTGCTTCTTTGACTCCCCTCCTCATCTGTATATCCCCCTTTATGGGGGATATACAGATGAGACGTGGGATTCCAAAGGGACAATGTCCCTTTGGCAGGGGGTTAAGGGGGACGGCGTCCCCCTTAAATAATTGCCGTACAAGTAAAATTGATTTGTGGTAATTGTGATAGTCCTAAATTTCGATGAAAACTGGTTTTCTCCGTTTAAAATAGCAAATCCGTCTGAATCCGGCGGCTTCCGCTATTGCGGCACCGTCAGCAATGCCTTTTCCAAGGTCGGCTGCGTTGTGAGCGTCCGAGCCTATGGAAAGAAGCTCTCCTCCAAGCTCTCTGAAAAGCTTAACATATTTCAGTGAGGGGAATGTATCGCCGTAAGCTTGCCGCAGACCGGAGGTATTTATCTCTATACCGCAGTCGTGGCGGATAAGCTCACGGAAGCTTTCGGCTATTATCTCATCAAAACAGCTTATATCGGTTTCAATGCCAAAACTGCCCTTGATGTAGCGGAGAGTGTATGTAAGATGACCAAGAATGTCGAATTTTCCCCATTTACAGATTTCCCAGACCTCTTTGAAGTAACGTTCAAGGAGATTGCGGATACCTGCGCTGTCATACTGTCTGTAGTCAATAAAGGCGAAGTCAGCCTCGCCTGCAAGCTGGTGAACTGAGCCGATAACAAAGTCCAGCCGGTCGTCGCTGACGATTTTTTCAGCAATTTCGTAATCCTGATCCGCCTGACCAAGCTCTGTGCCGCAAATAAGCTCAATTCTGCCGCTGTATTCCTCTTTCAGCTCTGAAATGGCAGAGACGGAGCGTTCGTAGTCACTGCCGTAGTTGAAGTCATCGGAAATCACCGAACCGCCGTAATGCTCTTTCGGATACCAGCAGTTGCATTCGCAGTGGTCGGTAATGGCATGGGCGGCAAGTCCCAGCTGACAGGCACGCTCAATCATTTCACGGGGTTCAGCCTCCGAGTCCACTGAAAATTTAGTATGGGTGTGACAATCTGTAAGCTTCATTGGTTATCACCTTTAACAATAGAATGCATCAGTCTTGAACTGATATGGATATTATATCACATTTCCGGCAGAGATTCCATAGTTTTTTGAAATTTTACTGTTTAAAAAATAAAATTATATCTCCGCTGCAAATTCCCCTTTATTTTTTTGTGAAGATGTGGTATAATAGAGTGTAATACTATTTGCTCCGTTAAACATTTTGATATCCGGAGCGCACGGAGGTTTTATTATGAAGGCTATTATTACAGTAATCGGCAAGGACACTGTGGGAATCCTCCACAAGGTCAGCGGAGTCTGCGCTGAATACAACGCAAATGTTATGGACGTTACCCAGAGTGTTTTACAGGATCTTTTCGCAATGATCATGCTTGTGGATATTACAAATATATCAGGAGATTTCTCCGACATGGTGGACAGAATGACAACGCTTGGTCAGGAACAGGGACTGTCAATACATACAATGCATGAGGATATTTTCAATTCCATGCATAATATCTGAATGCATAATATCCAAATGCGTAATTTCTTAACCGCAATATAAATTTCTAAGGAATGATAAAAATGCTTAACGTATATGATATACTTGAAACCATAAGAATGATTCAGGACGAATGTCTTGACATCAGAACCATAACAATGGGTATTTCACTGCTTGACTGCATTGACACCGATATTGACAAGGCGTGTGACAAGGTCTACAACAAAATCGTTACAAAGGCTGAACGCCTTGTACCTGTGGGACAGCAGATAGAAAAGGAATACGGTATTCCCATAATCAACAAGAGAATTTCTGTTACTCCGATTGCACTCCTTGCCGCCGCCTGTCCGGGACAGAATCCGGTGAAGTTCGCAAAGGCGCTGCAAAGGGCTGCCGATACCTGCGGAGTAAACTTCATAGGCGGCTATTCTGCACTTGTACATAAGGGATTCAGTGCCGGCGATGTTGAGCTTATACGCTCAATTCCGGAGGCGCTTGATGTTACGGAAAATATCTGTTCCTCTGTCAATGTAGGCTCTACAAAGTCAGGAATAAACATGGACGCTGTAAAGCTTATGGGACAGATCGTCAAGGAAGCTGCGGAGAGAACGGCTGACAGGGACTGCATAGG
Source organism: Oscillospiraceae bacterium (assembly GCA_016295545.1). Classification (GTDB taxonomy): domain Bacteria; phylum Bacillota; class Clostridia; order Oscillospirales; family Ruminococcaceae; genus Ruminococcus. The sequence continues at coordinate 2,220 of JAEDLA010000171.1, forward strand.
ACCTGCAAAGCTTGTTGTGTTCTGTAACGCTCCGGAGGACAATCCTTTTATGGCAGGAGCTTTTCACGGCGTAGGCGAGCCTGACTGCGAGATTCATGTAGGTGTGTCAGGTCCGGGAGTTGTACGCTCTGCCCTTTCAAAATATCCCGACGCTTCAATTGACGGAGTTGCCGATATTATAAAGAAAACAGCATTCAAGATAACCCGTATGGGACAGCTTGTAGGTGCAAGAGCTTCTCAGGAGCTTGGAGTTCCATTTGGAATAGTTGACCTTTCACTTGCTCCCACTCCCGCTGTCGGAGACAGTGTAGCTCATATCCTTGAGGAAATGGGACTGGAAAACTGCGGAACTCACGGCACAACAGCCGCCCTTGCTCTCCTTAACGATGCGGTTAAGAAAGGCGGAGTTATGGCTTCCTCACAGGTAGGAGGACTTTCCGGCGCATTTATTCCGGTTTCTGAGGACGCAGGAATGATTGACGCTGCTATGGCAGGAGTGCTCAGCCTTGAAAAGCTTGAAGCCATGACAGCTGTATGTTCAGTTGGCCTTGATATGATAGCTGTTCCCGGCGATATTGCTCCGGAGACTATTTCTGCAATAATCGCAGACGAAGCTGCTATCGGTATGGTAAATACCAAAACCACAGCAGTAAGACTTATCCCTGCTATCGGAAAGAAAGAGGGAGACACCCTTGAATTCGGCGGACTTTTAGGCAGCGGACCTGTAATGTCTGTACGTTCAAGTTCTCCGGCTAAGTTCATCAATCGTGGCGGCAGAATACCTGCACCAATGCACAGCCTGAAAAACTGAGCCTGAAAATGAATCTTAATGATGTGCTCCGGAGCTTCGGTATATATGAAGCTCCGGTAATTTCTGAAATAAAGGGCGGCCATATCAATGCCACCTATCATGTTTCTGCCGGAGATAAGGGAGAATATATCCTGCAGTCCCTGAATACCGGCATTTTTACTCGTCCTGAGGCTGTAATGGCTAATATTTCAGTTCTGGAAAAGCTGTTTTCCTCTCCGGAGGAAAGAGTGGGAGTACCTCACTTTCTTACCGCTGAGGACGAACTGAATTATGTATGTACAGAGGACGGCTTCTACAGGCTGTATGAGTACATTTCACCCTCTGAAAAGTCCGACTATTTCAGTGCCGGAGCAGCTTTTGGCGCATTTATAAAAGGACTGGGCAGAAAAAATGTCCGCTTTGAAGAAACAATTGCTGATTTTCATAACTATTCGCTTTATTTTTCAGCTCTGACTGCCGCTGACAAAGTATCTCCGCTGAAAAAAATCGACAGCATGGTAATGGGACGGCTGAGTTCACTGCAATCCACCCTTGAACAGGTGTTTACAGTGGATTTTCCGGTGCGAAGTGTTCACAATGACGCAAAAATCAGCAACGTCATAACAGGTGAAAAATGCACCATAATTGACCTTGATACCGTGATGAAAGGCTATGCGGCTATTGATTACGGTGATATGATACGCTCCGTTTGCTCCCCCGAGAGCCTTGACTTCACGGTGATACGTGATATTACAAGGGGCTTTGCGGATGGACTGGAGGGAACTCTCACTGAGGACGAGATATACTCACTTTACTATGGCATACTCTACGTTACCGGAGAGCTTGCAGTGCGCTATCTCATTGACTATCTCAGCGCTGACAAATATTTCAAGGGAAAGACATCAGCGGAGTGCCTGAGCCGTGCAAATGAGCTGCTGAATCAGCTTAACCGCTTTATTAACAGCGGTGAGGAGCTGACTACAATTATTTATGAAGAATTCAGGTAAATTGATTTTTGCTTGTACGGGTTTATTTAAGGGGGATATCTTCTTAATTTTCTGCCAATGAACAATGTTCCCTTGAGCCCTTCACTCATCTGTATATCCCCCTTTATGGGGGATATACAGATGAGACGTGGGATTCCA
>JAEDLA010000172.1 GCA_016295545.1 Oscillospiraceae bacterium
TTACACAGGCGATCAGATGATTCTTGACGGTCCTCACAGAAAGGGCGACCTCAGACGTGCAAGAGCTGGTGCTGCTAACATCGTTCCTAACTCAACTGGTGCTGCTAAGGCTATCGGTCTTGTAATTCCTGAGCTCAATGGCAAGCTCATCGGTTCTGCTCAGAGAGTTCCTGTTGCTACAGGTTCTACAACAATCCTTACAGCCGTTGTAAAGGGCGCTGATGTAACTGTTGAAGGCATCAATGCTGCTATGAAGGCTGCTGCTTCTGAGTCATTCGGTTACAACGAGGATGCTATTGTTTCTTCTGATGTTATCGGCATGAAATTTGGTTCACTCTTCGATGCTACTCAGACAATGGTTTCAAAGATTGCTGATGACCTCTACGAGGTTCAGGTTGTTTCATGGTATGACAACGAGAATTCTTACACATCACAGATGGTAAGAACAATCAAGTACTTTGCTGAGCTTGGTTAATTTATACCAGCATCCAGTAAATTAATTGAGTTATATATTCTATATAATTACAAAAGACGTTTTTGATTCTATTCAAAAACGTCTTTTTCTTTTGAGTAACAGTGTAAAATATATGTTTTTTATGCGAACAAATATATGTGACCACTGTCTACCACCCCTTACAGTCAGCAGACAGCAGTTGCATTATCAAAAGTTATCAGTCATACCTCAAAGCATCGATAGGATTCATTTTCGCCGCCTTGTTTGCAGGATAATATCCGAAGAATACGCCCGTCAGCATTGAGAAGAACACTGAAACAAGTATGGCCTTTAATGACGGACTTATTGATATTACAACCATTTCCATCATTTCTGGATCTTCAGCACTCATCGAATTGATAAAATAAGTTGCTATATTGCCTATCAGTACACCGTTCAGTATTCCCGTAAGTATTCCTATGATACCACCAATAAGACATATTATAATAGCTTCTACAACAAACTGAAGACGAATAGATTTGTTCTGAGCACCCAGAGCTTTTCTTATACCAATTTCCTTTGTGCGCTCAGTAATGCTTACCAGCATTATGTTCATAACGCCTACACCGCCCACAATAAGAGAAATAGCTGCAATAACGGATACAGCTATTGTAACTATACCAATTACCTTGTCAATCATTGAAAGTATCTGCGTTTCATTTTCAATATAAATCGACCAGTATTTATTCTGCTCATATTTTTCATCAAAGAAGCTTTTGATATTAGCTTCTGCTTCTTCAATGGACATATCACTGCTCCAGAGCAATCCAACATATTCATAAACAGAATCAGTTTCGCCTTTAAGCTTTTGTGCAGTATTAACAGGAATAAAAGCCTGAGTAACTTTGTCTATTTCTTTAGTGCCGGCTGGAAATTTCGTCAGCTTAGTTTCTGAGTATTCATAGACACCAACAATTGTGAAATCATAGGTTTCTTCGCCATTAACAGCGAAGGTCACCGTCTTGCCTACAGGATTTTCATTTTCATTAAAATACTGCCGTACAAAAATATCAGAAACAAGAATAGTATTTTTCTTTTCATTATTGTCTCTCTGAGTAAGATTCCTTCCGCTTAGTATTTTCAGCTTGCTTTGTTCAACTGCGCCGTCAGTTGAGCCAATAAGAGCCGTCTTGACATACTCGTTCCTGTAATTGACAGATTCGCCGCTTCCGAAATTATCAGAATAAATAACTTTATATTTGCCTGGGTATTTTTCAAGCAGTTCATTTATCATATCATTTGTAATGTAATCTGCCTCAGATAGATACATTGAATCATAATATTCGTCCTCTGTCATCTCATCATTCTCCTCATAGGGACGTGAACTCAGATAACAGTAAAACATATTCATATTTATCTGAGCGAATGTATTTTTCAGTGTTTGCTGAATTGAATTGCCTATGGTAGTAATCGTGATAACTGAGCTGATACCGATAATGATTCCCAGCATTGTCAGCAAAGAGCGCATTTTATTTGCTGCAAGCGAGGTAAATGCAAGACGTATACTTTCAATGAGCCCCATTTTCAGCACCTCCTGTATCTGAAATTACTGAACCGTCGCTGATTGTAATAATTCGTTCAGTTTCTTTAGCAAGCTCCGGACTGTGTGTAATAAGGACAATGGTTTTGCCCTCCTCGTCATGAAGCTTGTGAAAAATATCCATTACAAGACGGCCTGTTTTTGTATCAAGAGCACCTGTAGGTTCATCTGCAAGTAAAATAGACGGATCATTTGCCATTGCCCTTGCAATTGCCACTCGCTGCTTTTGTCCTCCGGAAAGCTCGTTCGGCTGATGAGTGTATCTGTCCTCCATGCCAACCATTTTCAGCAGTTCCTTAGCCCTTTTGGTACGCTCATGCTTTGATTTGCCAGCATAAAGCATAGGCAGCTCAACATTTTTAAGGGCGTTTGTTCTTGGAATCAGATTGAAGGTCTGAAAAACAAATCCTATTTCAGAATTTCTTATACGACTAAGCTCCCTGTCGTCAAGGGTACTTATATCCCTGCCGTTAAGGTGATATGTACCCTCAGTAGGTCTGTCAAGAGCGCCTATAATATTCATAAGCGTGCTCTTTCCTGAACCGGAAGCACCAACTATGGATACAAACTCCCCCTCATGAACATCAATAGATATACCGTTGAGTATCTGAAGTTCATTTGGCTGACCGATATAATAACGTTTGATTATGTCACGCATTGAAATAATAACCTTACTCATTGCTGCCTCCAGCTTCAACATGAACTACAGCACCATCTCTCATGGCTCTTTCAGAGGTTACAACGAAATCTCCCTCTTTTATTTCATCGGAGATAACCTCGGTATAATAGTCACCCTCTATTCCCTTCTCGACATTTACTTTCTCAGCTTTATAAATACCGTCGTCCTGTCTTCGTGCAATGTAAATTACATAATTCCCTTCACTTTCTTCGATAATGCTGTCATAGGGGACAGCGAGGACATCTTTCTTTTCATCAGCAATTATCTGAATCTTTGCATTCATTCCAATAAAAAGGTTATCTGCAGCTTCATCTACTGTAATTTCAGCAGTATAGCCTCCCTCGTCCTGTGTCATAATATCTCCCTTGTTGAAGATATTTACCACCTTTGTTACTGTACCCGGAAACTCGGTATCACTTGTAGCAGAAGTTTTTATAACAGCACTCATACCTGTTTTTATCCTGAGAATATCAGTTTCTTTAATCTGAGCGGATATTTTGAGCCTGCTGTTATCCTCAATAGTCATTATAGCGTCAGTTGTGGGAATACTTCCCTCAGCTGCATTCAGAGAAGTAATAATGCCGCTTTCAGGCGCTGTAAGAGTACACGACTTTATTTGTTCAGCCAGTTTATCAAGCTGTGTCTGAGACGAATTATCCGTGCTGAATTTCTCAGCGTTAATTGTGTCCTGAGCTGAATCAATAGCTGCATTTGCACTTCTTTCTGCTGTACCATAAGCGTCCTTTGCAGTCTGAACAGCACTTTCATAAGAGCTGAGCTGGTCGCCAAGAGCGTTCATTTCAGCCTTAGCAGCTTCAAAAGCCTGTAAAGCCGACTGATATTCAAGGTTATTTCTTTCGTATTCAGCCTCATCAGCAGAAATTTGCAGAGCGTTATACCACTTGTCCTTTTCAGCAGAAGCGTTGTTGTATGTTTCTACAAGCCCGGCATACTTATTATTGGCATTATCACGGGCTGCAACAGCTTCATCAATAGCCCTCTGAGCCTGAGCAAGAGCAGCCTCCTTTTCGATTTTTGCGTTTTCAAGATTTCGCTGATTGATATTGTGAATGCTCTCGTTCATTTCACTGTTTTTATCAACAGACTCCTTTAGGGCGTCATATTCGTCCTGAAGTGCAGAGCTGTCAAAAACACAGAGAACGTCCCCTTTTTTTACATAATCTCCAAGTCCAACATTTAGTTCAGCTATTTTAAGATTAAGTGAGCTTGTTATCTTTACAAGGCTTTCCCCCTGCACTGAGCCTGAAACACTGATGCTGTTTACAATATCCTGTTTTTCGATTTTTACGGTCTCATTTTCGGTAAATGCGCTGTTCATTATGTCCTGATTTACAGCCTTTGACATACA
>JAEDLA010000173.1 GCA_016295545.1 Oscillospiraceae bacterium
GCCCGTACCCTCTGTCACTTTGTGACATCTCCCTACACTGTAGGGAGTCACCCCTCGTTCACCCCCCTGCCAAAGGGTTAATAAACCCTTTGGAATCCCCCGTGCGGCTTCGCCGCTTTTTATAGATATTTTATTGCCGCATTAATAACAGCGGTTCACATAAATTTCCCATTCAGTTTTCAGGAGGAAGTAAAATGATCAGAGAAGATTTAAGAAACATTGCCATTATTGCCCATGTAGACCACGGCAAAACCACTCTCGTTGACGAAATGCTCAAGCAGGGCGGCGTTTTCAGAGAAAATCAGGCTGTTGCTGAGCGAGTTATGGACTCAAACGACATCGAGCGTGAAAGAGGTATTACCATTCTTGCAAAAAATACCTCTGTGTGCTATAACGGCGTTAAAATCAATATTATCGATACTCCCGGACACGCTGACTTCGGCGGCGAGGTTGAGCGTGTTCTTGAAATGGTTGACGGCGTTCTGCTCCTTGTTGACGCTGCAGAAGGTCCTATGCCCCAGACTCGTTTCGTGCTCTCAAAGGCTCTTGAAATGGGACATAAGATAATCGTTGTTGTCAATAAAATAGACCGTCCCGACGCTCGTCTTGACGAGATAGGCGACGAGGTGCTTGAACTGCTTCTCGACCTTGATGCAAATGAGGAACAGCTGGAAAGTCCTATTCTTTTCTGCTCAGGAAGAAGCGGTACTGCTTCACTCAGTCAGTATGAGGCAGGAACTGACCTTAAACCTCTTTTCGATACTATTCTTGACTACATTGAACCGCCAAAGGGCGATGAAAACGGTCCTCTGCAAATGCTTATCTCCTCTATCGATTACAACGAATACGTTGGCAGAATCGGTGTGGGACGTATTGTAAGAGGTTCTGTAAAGGTTAATCAGCAGGTAACTGTCTGCGACTATACTGGTTCAAAGAAAAATTATAACTCAAAAGTCGTTTCACTGCTCCAGATTCAGGGACTTAACCGTGTTTCCGCTGAGACTGCTTCTGTGGGAGATATTGTATGGATAAGCGGAATCGAAAATATTACTATCGGCGATACTATCTGCGCTGTTGATACTCCCGAGCCTATTCCTTTCGTGAAGATAAGTGAGCCTACCGTTGAAATGACCTTTGCCGTGAATGACAGCCCCTTTGCAGGCAGAGAGGGTAAATTCGTTACTTCAAGACAGCTTCGTGAGAGACTTTTCAAGGAGCTTCTCAAAGATGTTTCGCTGCGTGTTGAGGAGACTGACAGCACTGACGCTTTCCGTGTTGCCGGACGTGGTGAGATGCACCTTTCTATCCTTATCGAAAATATGAGACGTGAGGGATATGAGCTTTCCGTTTCAACGCCCAGAGTTCTTTTCAAGGAGGACGAGGACGGAAGAAAGCTTGAACCTATCGAGCGCCTTGTTATTGACGTTCCGGAGGACTGCGTCGGCTCTGTTATGGAGAAAATGGGCACACGTAAAGGCGAACTTGTGGAGATGCACCCTCAGGGCAGCCGTATGAGAATTGAATTCCTTGTTCCGGCAAGAGGACTTTTCGGCTATAAGAGCGAATTCCTCACCGATACTAAGGGCGAGGGCATTATGAGCCACGTTTTCGAGGATTATGAATACTACAAGGGCGATATTGACCGCAGAAGCACCGGTTCTCTTGTTTCATTCGAGACAGGAGAGGCTGTTACCTACGGACTTTTCAACGCTCAGGAGAGAGGACAGCTCTTTATCCCTGCCGGTACTCCCGTTTATGAGGGAATGGTCGTAGGCGCTTCGCCTAAAACCGATGACCTTGTTGTAAATGTCTGCAAGAGAAAACATCTTACCAATACCCGTGCAAGCGGCAGTGATGACGCTTTAAGGCTTGTTCCGCCAAGAGTGCTCAGCCTTGAGGACTGTCTCGAATTTCTTGCCGATGATGAGCTGCTGGAGGTTACTCCTCAGTCACTTCGTATAAGAAAAAGAATACTCAGCAATACTCAAAGAGCTAAAAACAGAGCAAAGTGAGAGGTGCTTTATGAGAAGATTTTTATTGCTTTCCCTGCTTGTCTGCTGTACTGCCTTTGCTGTCACAGGCTGCAGCACTGTTGAAAATGTTTCAGTTGCTTCATCGTCAGAGAGCACTTCCGCTGTATTATCAGAAGAAACTGCCGAAGCGGAGACTTCTGCCGCTGAACTGCCTGTAAATGATGAGTTCGACTATGAAATAGTTGAGGGAAAGGCAGCAATTACCGGCTACAAGGGAAGTGCGGCAGATGTTGTTGTTCCTGCTGAGCTGGGCGGTGCTGCTGTTGAGAAAATAAGCCCCTATGCCTTTGAGGCTAAGTATGATGTAACATCTGTTACTCTGCCTGAAACAGTTACTCTTATCGGCGAGGGTGCTTTCATGGACTGTGCTATGCTCCGGACGATAAATATTCCGGCAGCTGTTACAGGTATCGACAGGGGAGCCTTTGTGGGCTGTACAAGCCTTATTTCGCTGACTATCCCTGCTGGAGTTCAGTATATCAGGGAGGAAGCCTTTACTGCCTGTGAGGCAATGACCTCACTTACAATAGAAAATCCCGACCTTGTTTATGAGAACTGGGGCATAGAGGAGCTTGGCTCACTTAAAATCCATGCTCCTGCCGGTTCAGCCGTGGCTGAATGGGCTGGAAGTATGGGCAAATCAGCTGAATGACGCTTTCTTCCGTGAAAGGATATTTTATGAGTATTTTTAAGAAATTTACGGCACTTTTCGTATCCGCTGCCTGCCTTGCTTCACTCGTTTCCTGCGGCGGCAAGGAAAACAGCTCCTCATCAGAAAAGGCGGAGGAGATATCTGTTGCTGAGGGTGAGTTTGTAACAAATCCTGATGAGCCGGAGCTTGGTGAATATACTGTAAGCAGCAGCGGAATCAAGCTTTATTACAGTCCTGACGAGTATTCGCCGCAGCTTATGGCAACTCTGGAAAAATACTTTACTACCTTTGCAAATGAGGATTACGAAACATATACCCAGTGCCTTTATCCGGATTATATCACGGAAATGAACAAATTTCTCGAAAAGGATTACGGATATGACCTGTCTCAGTCGTTCAGTAATCAGTGCAGCAGCCTAAAGGAGAAAGCCGGCGGTGATTTTAAGATCACCCGTATAAAGGCGGAAGTTCCTGAGGAGGACTGCTCTCAGAAATATCTTGAAACACTGGGAGAAACCTTTGATACGGACTTTTATTCAGCTGTTAAGGAGGACTGTGACGCTATTCACGACATGATGTTCTATATTATGGCTGAGGCGGCAGGGGAGGAATTGCTGCTTATAAGCGAATTTGAAATTGTTTTTGCTGAAAAGGACGGCAATTTCTACACATTTGGCTGACGGAGGTGCTGAATAATATGGGAAATTTTCTTAAAAGAGTTTGTCTGCTTTGTATGGCAGGCTGCCTTATGCTTGGTGCATTCTCCTGCGGTAAAAAGCATGAACATGAGAATATTGTAACTGCTGACCAGTACGGTGATGCCACTCAGGAGGAGCTGCCCTACGGAGCTACAATAAAGCAGCTTAAATCCGGCGACAGCGATGACGATAAAATTACTGTTGAATTTGACCACCGATTTGTTACTGATGAGGAGGCTCAGAAGATTCTTAGTTATATGGAGGCTCTCAATACAGGTAATGAGGAATTGTTGAAGCAGACTGTTTATCCGGATTATCTCAGTTACCTTTGTACAAATAGTGATACTGCTGATGTACAGACCTATATTCAGCAAATCACAGACAGAATCAAAACAAACTATACAAACGGCGAGGATTTTAAATTCGACTATATTTTTATCAACAGCTGTATTACTTCCGACGAGGACAGTCAGAGCTTTGGTCAGGCTGACACGATTCTTGAGGAAATCGGCGGAGATGAACTTATGGCAAAGATAACCTCACGTAAAATGGTGCAGGTTGATTCCATGTATACTCTTACCGGAAGCGGAGAAAGCTTTTCACTTGCAAATCAAGCCGGTCAGGAGCAGCCATTTTATCTTTACACCATTGATGGTGAAGTTTATATTGTTTAAAACTGG
>JAEDLA010000174.1 GCA_016295545.1 Oscillospiraceae bacterium
AAGCGCCTGATAGAAATTCTGCGAACCGTGTCCGGAGGTGTTATGGCAGTTGATAGGTTTCGGAGCGCCGGGAATGGTCATGCCGCCTGAGCAGTAGAAGGAGTCGTTATCGAGATTGATAAGATTTTCCTCAATAGCAGCGGAGCTTGTAATTACCTTGAAAACAGAACCCGGCTCATATATCTCAGTAATACATTTATTTTTCCACTGAGCTTCTCGTGCCTCAGCCTTTGCAGTTTTAGCCTCGTCTCCGGTAAGCTGTGCAATACGGGCAGCCTCAGCTTCATCAGCTATTTTATACGGATTGTTAAGGTCAAAGCTGGGGTAAGTCGCCATACCGTAGATACCGCCGGTCTTGGCATTCATGAGAATAGCACAGGCACGGTTTTTTACTTCATACTGAGTAACCATTTCCTCAAGATGCTTCTCAAGGTAATACTGGAGGTCCATATCAATAGTCAGGTAGAGGTCGTTGCCGTTTTCCGCAGGATACGTTTTTGCATACCTGTAGGGCAGCTCATTGCCGCTGGAATCCTTTGCGGAGATAGTCTTTCCGTCAACACCTGAAAGATAGTCATTGTAGTAGGCTTCAAGTCCGTAAGCGCCGTTTCCGTCAGCGGAGGTAAAGCCTATAACGGAGGCTGCAAGCTCATTCTGGGGATAGTAGCGCTTTGTGTCCTCCTCAACGTTAAGGCAGGTAAGACCGTACTGATTAAAGAATGCAAGCACCTCATCGGCAACAGGCTTTTCAACCTGATCCTGCAGAATACTGTACTGATTATCAGCCTCCATAGCGGAGTTTACGTCCTCCAGTGTTATGCCCAGCTTTGACGCAAGGAGATTTGCAGCGTCCTGTCTGAAAGCAGCGGCTGATGACGGCAGCAGGTCAAGCTGTTTTCCGTCCTCATCAAAAACCGGACTGTATGTGCCGTTTTTCTTCTGCTCTGTCTGTCTGTCTATTCTTGACTGGAGGGAGAGCATTTCCTCCTTGAATCTTTTAGGATCGAGATAAATTTTATATACTGAAGCGCTTTTGGCAAGAGGAGTGCCCTCAGCGTCATAGATAGAGCCTCTGTGAGCTGATATCTTGATAGAGCCGAAGTGCATTTCATTTGCCATAGCCTGATATTTTTCATTGTCAATTACAGAAAGCTTGAAAAAGTTTACGGCAACTGCTGCAAAAAGCAGGCTGAAAACTCCGGTCATAATGATCTTAGACCTGAATTTCATAGCTTTAGACGGAACATTACTAATCATTGTCATTCAGTCCTTTCTGTGCATATTTCCGTTTTTTTACGAAAAACTCTGTTTTGTTCTATAAATAGAATAAGGCAGGGAATTTTAACGATACCCCGCCTTTAAACGCCGCTTTTCTGTTTTTATACGGCGTTCGCTTCTTCTGATACGACGAAGGAGGCTGGAACCGCCGCCCGGAAACATTTTCCGTCAGTTTTCCGGGCAGGCGATCCCGATATTTCCGAACACCCGCTGTATCTCCAAGTTCTACATATTACTACGGCATATATTTTTTTCGCCGTTAGCTTTGATAATAATGCGGATAAGTCCTTTGTTATATTTATATTGGGACTATCCTCTGAAATATTCCACGCATTTTTCAAAAAAGTTTTTTATTTTATTTCCAATGCTTTGAGATTTCTGTGGAATATTAACCACGTCATAGGTCTGTATCTTGATATACTCTATCTGTTCTGAGTCTATTTTCTGCATACCAAGAACATTTTCAGCATAATCCTCGACGTTTTTTGCAGACATTCTGCTTTCAAGCTCAGACTGAAGTCTTACGTTTTCCGCCTCCATGAGGTTAAGCTCACTGTTAAGTGCCGCAACCTTGTTGTAAGCGGTATTTCGCCTGTCAAAGGAATAGATCACTGAGCCAAGCAATGCCGCCGCTACGACGGAAACAAGAATAATAGTCATCAATGAACCGCTTTTTGCTTCATTATGTTTCATAGCGATCTGCGATCTGCGATCCGGACTGATCTGTTTTTTTCCGGAATTGCCGGAATGTTCGTCCTGCTCATAGCTGTCAGAATTATCCCGGTAGTAAAATGCTGAGTTCCGATTAGCCATCGCATACCGCACTCCTTTCTATTATTCTGAGCTTTGCGCTTCTGCTTCTGTTGTTTCTTTCGATTTCATCTTCTTCTGCCTCAATGGGCTTTCTGTTTACAAGGGTACCCTGCGGTTTCTTTCCGCAGACGCACTGAGGAAAATCCGGAGGGCAAACACAACCTTTGCACCAGCCGGCAAATCTCTGTTTAACCAGTCTGTCCTCAAGGGAATGGAATGTGATAACTGCAAGCCGTCCGCCGGGCTTCAGGCAGTGAAAAGCTTCATCAAGACCTTTTGAAAGGTGGTCAAGCTCGCCGTTCACAGCAATTCTTATAGCCTGAAAGGTTTTCTTGCACGGATTTTTTTCACGTCTTGCCTTCTGAGGAACGCTTTCTCTTATAATATCAGCCAGCTGAAGCGTAGTATTAACGGGAGCTTTCTCCCTTGCCCTGACAATATTGGAAGCGATACGGCGTGAGAATTTCTCCTCTCCGTATTCAAAAATGATTTTAGCAAGCTGCTGTTCTGAAAAGGTATTGACAATATCTGCGGCGCTCAGTCCTTCTCTGCTCATACGCATATCAAGAGGAGCGTCCGAGTGATATGAAAAGCCTCTGCTTGCTTCATCAAGCTGAAATGATGAAACGCCCAGATCCATAAGTACACCGTCAACAGTGGATATACCAAGATCCTGGAGAACACTTTTCATTTCTGAATAATTGCTGTGGACAACCATAGCGTTAGGAAACGCTGAAAGTCTCTCCGCAGCAGCAGCAACAGCGTCCGGATCACGGTCAAAGGAGATAAGTCTGCCTTTTTCACCGAGCTTTTCTGCGATAGCACAGGAATGACCTGCACCTCCGGCAGTACCGTCAACGTAGATTCCGTCCGGACGGATATTCAGTCCGTCAATACATTCGTGAAGCATAACAGGGATATGTCTGAATTCCATAATATCTCTCCTTGAGATGAATTACTTTATGGTGCATACAGATGCACCGGAAGAAAAAGCGGCTCTCAGAGCACAAGGTCGGCAAGAGCTGCATTGATCTCATCAAGGGTGATAGTATCGTTGAACTTATCCCAGGTTTCCTTATCCCATATTTCGGCACGGTTAGAGGAGCCGATAACAACGACATCCTTATCAAGACCGGCATATTCCCTGAGAGCGGGAGCGATAAAAATTCTGCCCTGCTTGTCGGGAGCCTGCTTATCCGTACAGGAAAGCAGCTTACGTCTCAGATTGCTGCCGGCTTTGCCGGGGATAGTATTGAGCTTGCTTTGATACACTTCAAATTCCTCAGGAGAATAAACGGCGATGTAGTGGTCGTCATGACCCATACAGAGATAGAACTCCGGACCGAGAACCTCACGAAGCTTGTTGGGAAAGCTCATTCTGCCTTTGGCATCGATGCTATGAGAATAAGTACCGCATAATGCAGCAGCCATAAGCCATTCGCCTCACTTCCGTTGAACTCAGTTGGATTTCTTCACCTCAATTGTGGTAAAAATCACATTTCATCACCTTTTTTTACCCCTGTTATTATTATACAACCTATCAGAACTTTTATCAAGGGGAATTATTGCACAAAGATAATGATTAGAAAAACTCGTTTTTCAGCAAACATAACGAATTTTTTCCGATTTTAGCGACTGTGTTCGTAAAAAGTGGCGAACAGATGTTTTATCAGCTGTTTTTCATATAAAAATCACCTTTTTCAGGGACAAACCTCCTCTGCAGCTCCCTGAACCTAAAAAAAATCAATGGTTTTCTTCACCTTTTTACACCATTTCAGGGACAAAAAGGTTTTTTTCACCTTTTTCACCACAAAAGTTCATGATACTAATTCCACATCAATCTGCTGAAAAATTTGTCCGCTATCGTTCCGTCACTCTGCGTTGACTGACCTTGAAAGGCGACAGCCTGTCTGCAGTCAGTCGCCTTGATTGACGAAACGCTATCAGACAACTTTTTCA
>JAEDLA010000175.1 GCA_016295545.1 Oscillospiraceae bacterium
TACAGTGTAGGGAGATGTCACGAAGTGACAGAGGGTACGGGCGACTGTTAGGAGCGGCGTTCCCTTAAATAATTGCCGCAACAGTAAAAATTGATTTCTTTGCAAATTAAGTCTTGACAAAGCACTTGAATTGTGGTATCATTTATACAGTGTGATTTTTAATGTGGAATTTATCATGATTCCGGAATATAGATGTGCGGGCCCTGTGCAATGAGACACCGTGAACCATGTCAGGCGGGAGACCGAGCAGCATTAAGCGATTGATTTCGTGTGCCGCAGCAAGCCTGCACATCTATGTTCCGGAATTTTTTTCAGGCTGGAGATGATTTTATGAATAAAATTAAAAACATCTGGCTCAGCTTTATCAGAAAATTTTCAGCGGCAGTTCTGGTCGGAACTACTGCTGCTGTAGTTATATTTTACCTGTTCCTTATTCTGCTGTGGCTGGATAATAATGATACTTCGTACCTGTATATGGCAGGCACACTTCTTGTACTGAATGTCATCGGCATTACCGGCGCTCTCCTTTTCTCTGCTTCACAGGAGCCTGCCGGCTATGACATCGATATTATCGGCAATAATTTTACAGGTTTCAGCAAAAAAAGCCGCCTTTTCAAAAAAAGTCTTGACCATTTCTTTCATGGTGCTCCGAACTATTCACTCAGCCTGCTGAACAGGCTTGAGGAGGAGTTCGGCGGCAGCCTTAAAGGCAGCGAAAAAGCTGTTCTTCACTTCTATACAGCAAGATGCTACGACGTTATGGACTATTACCCCAACGCCATGAAATACTACGAAATGGCGGAAAATGACGGTTTTTCAAATCCTATCCTCCGTCTTTTCAAAGCAAGATGTATATGCAGCATGGGGGATTCCCATGAGGCTGTTGAGCTTTATATGGAGATTCTGTCTGATGAAAACGACATTTTCAGACAGTACGTGCGCACCGATATAGGCAGAATGTACCTCAACGCCAATGATGCAGAATCAGCGCTCAAATGGTACAATGAAGCTATCGAAAGACATGAGAACTACGGTGACGCTCTCGGCGGAGCTGCCATAGCACAGACAATGCTGCACAATTTTAAAGAGGGCGAAAATCTTTACAGAGCCGCACTCCTTAACCACATACATGACCCTGACGGATATTCGGACTACTATAAAAGGATTCAGGCGGCAGCGCTGACGGAATCCCATACGACAGAAGCACTGAATAAATTTGCAGGAGAAGACGCAGCCGATGCTTCACAGACTGACAAAGCTCCTGAGAAAAAGGAGGAAAACAGCAGTGTATGAGGCACTTTACCGTAAATGGAGACCTTTGACCTTTGATGACGTTATCTCACAGCAGCATATTACAGACACTCTGAAAAACCAGATAATCAGCGGAAAAACTGCTCATGCGTACCTGTTTACAGGCTCAAGGGGAACAGGTAAGACTACCTGTGCAAGAATACTTGCAAAGGCTGTAAACTGCCGTAATATGCATGACGGAAATCCCTGTCTGCAATGCGATATCTGCCGTGACGCTGACAGCGGCGCTCTTACTGATATTGTGGAGATAGACGCTGCCTCCAATAATGGTGTTGACGATATCCGTGACCTGCGTGACGGCGCTGTATATACTCCGGAGCGAGGAGCTTATAAAATCTATATTATCGATGAAGTTCACATGCTTTCCGTAAGTGCATTCAATGCTCTGCTGAAAATTATGGAGGAGCCGCCTCCGTATGTGAAATTTATCCTTGCCACCACTGAAATACACAAGGTTCCGGCAACTATAGCTTCAAGATGTCAGCGATATGACTTTCACAGGATAAAAGCAGAGGACATTGCCCAGAGACTGCTTTATATAGCCTCAAAGGAGAACATCTCTCTTACTCCCGACGGAGCGTCGCTTATTGCACGCCTTGCCGACGGCGGTATGCGTGATGCCGTTTCGCTTCTTGACCAGTGCTCTGCCTGTGCGGAAACTGTTGATACAGAGGCTGTTTCCAATACAGCCGGCATTGCAGGACGTGATTACCTGTACGATATACTTGACTGCATTTCAGAGGGCAATACAGCCGGTGCAATTGCAGTTACAGGCTCTCTCTACGATATGTCAAAAGACCTTACAAGACTTTGCGAGGAACTTATCGTTCAGCTGAGAAATGTTATGATGCTTAAAGTATCTCCCCAGACTGCGGAACAGCTGATAATCTGTATGCCGCAGGAGCTTGAAAGGCTGAAAAAAATGGCTGAGAGTACCGACCTTGATACAGTCATGCACCGCCTTTCCCTTTTGCAGGACTGCCGTGAACGCATGGCAAAGGTCATGAACAAGCGTGTGGAATTTGAAATGGCGCTTATCAGGCTCTGTGGAAATTCCGGAAATACAGCTCAGGCTCTTGACAAATCTGAAATTTATGATAAAATAAAACAGTTGGAGAATAAAATCCTCTCCGGCGCTATTGCAGCTCCGGCAGCCGGCAGACAGACCGGACAGCCTGTTCTGACTGCAAAAAGTCCGGCTATTGACGCTGAACCTGCCCCTTCTGTGGATATTAAAAAGCTCCGTCCTGAGGACCTTGTCCCATGTAAAAGGTGGAACGAAATACTGGAGGAGTTTAAAAATGTCAATCCCTCCGTTGCAGGAAGTCTTGACGATTCAGAAGCTGCTTCTGCCGGAAATGTTATGTTCATCACGGCGAAAAACAGGTTCTTCGTCACGTTGTTTAAAAACAAGGAAAATGCCGTATCACTGGGCGAAACTATCTACAGGGTGCTCGGTCAGAGATACACTCTCAGGGTAAAATGTGCTACTTCGGAAAATCAGCAGAAAAGCCTTGCAGAGCAAATGGTAAAAAAAGCAATTGACAGCAGTATTGAAACGGCTGTTGAAAATAATTAACTTTATTTACAAACTATAAGGAGAGTTTAAAATGAAAGCAAGAATACCAAAGAATATGGGCGCAAACCAGAATATGAACTCCATGATCAGACAGGCTCAGAAAATGCAGGAGCAGATCACTGAGCTTCAGAACGATATCGAGGAGAGAGATTTCTCCGCTACTGCAGGCGGCGGAGCTGTTGAAGTCGTTTTATCAGGAAAGAAAACAATGAAGTCCCTTACTCTTAAGCCTGAAGTCGTTGATCCTGAGGACATCGAGATGCTCCAGGACCTTATCATCAGTGCCGTAAACGAAGCTGTCAACAGCATCGAGCAGACCACTGAAGAGGAAATGAACAAGATCACCGGCGGAGTTGCTCTCCCGGGACTGTTTTAATCCCAATGGCTGACCATAACGCTCTGCCGCTTGTCATACTGGCTGAGAAATTCGCTTCTCTGCCGGGAATAGGTATGAAATCGGCTCAGCGCCTTGCCTATCACGTCATGTCTATGGACGAGGAGGCAGTAAACGAATTTGCTCAGGCTCTTATCGACGCAAAGAAAAATGTCCACAGCTGCAAATGCTGTCAGAATCTCACCGAAAGGGAGCTTTGCCCTATCTGCTCCGACGACGAAAGAGACAAAGGCATTATCTGCGTTGTCGAAAGTCCGAAAGATGTTACAGCCTTTGAGCGCACAAGAGAGTATAACGGCGTTTATCACGTTCTTCACGGACTGCTTTCCCCTATGGACGGCATTACTCCGGACAAAATCCGTGTACGGGAGCTTCTTGCCCGTATCGGCGGCGGAAATGTCAGAGAGGTCATCATGGCAACAAATCCTACCGTTGAGGGGGACGCTACAGCTATGTATATTGCCGGTCTGCTGAAGCCTATGGGAATAAAGGTCAGCCGCCTTGCCTTCGGACTTCCGGTAGGCGGTATCCTTGAATATGCGGACGAGGTCACGCTGTATAAGGCGCTGGAAAACAGGAATGATATGTGAAAACCGTTTACGGAATAATTTACAGGGACATGGCGTGCTGTGTCCCTGTAATATTATTAATGCGGCAATAAAATATCTATATAAGGCGGCGAAGCCGAAAGTGGGATTCCAAAGGGTTTATTAACCCTTTGGCAGGGGGT
>JAEDLA010000176.1 GCA_016295545.1 Oscillospiraceae bacterium
TGAGCGGAATGTTTGTGCTTCTTGTAATTTCATTCATTTTTTGTCACAACCTTTCAAAAGGGGGGCAGAAAATAAGCTTTTTTCAACTCATAACCGTTGAATAAGAAGAAATGTTTACAGAAAGTTTACAATTTCTACCCTGTTGTGCCTGTCACCTCACCCCCAAAACAAGCATGACGATACACCGGAGCTTAAACAGAATATCGGATAATAAATAAGGACTTTCCGCTTTTGGGAAGTCCTTTAAACTTTGAATATATTTTAAGTAAATTGAGGGCACTGCAAAGGCTCTAAGGGCACTAAAAGTTATGCCAAGCCGAAAGAGTGTATAACAAGAAAATCGTTTGATATAGCCATAAATTAAAGACTGTGCAAAGCTGTAAAAACTTCATTTACTCTCTGGCAGTGTGGGGGTCAGGGGTTCGAATCCCCTATGCTCCACCATAATTTTAAGCTTGTAAATGGCTATATATAGCCGTTTGCAAGTTTTTTTCTTTGTCTGTTCAAACGCCTGAAATATGTCCAAAATAACTGAAAATCACTTAAAATAACAAAGTATGGGTGTCAAACAGGGTGTTGATTTAACAGGCAATGTTCGTTTTGTTTTCCTATTTGGTGAGAAAACAAGATTAATCTTTAATGTGACAGACAATGTTGATTGCACCTGCCGCCATATTAATTAACAGAACGGCAATGTACAGAAGCTTCATTTCTGAATTTATGCTGACAGTTTTTTATAATTATATAACAAATCTCATCAGAAGTAAAGAGCGGCGCAGCAAAACCACCCCTTGTCAATATAACAAAAAAAGTTGACAAAAGCGGAAATATATGATATAATTGTGACAATATATTTTGCAGACGGTGAGGCACAGATTTATGATAGACCAGAAAATCACAGAAATACTCAAAAAGAAAGCGGAGGTTATCCCTGACGAATCGGAGGGCATATACAAGGCAGTCCGTCAGGCGGTGAAATACTGCGCAAACCTGAAAAAAATCACAGTAGCCGATTACAACGACCTTGACCTTATTTACGCCCTTTCACTGGGAAAGCTGACTGCGGAGAACAGACACAGCAGAATACAGCGCTGTCACCTGCTTCATAACGACAAAAAGCTCCTTGAAAAGTCACTTGACAGTATATGGAGCGAAGCTTCACGAAAGCTTTACACTCACGTTCCCACAAAGGCAGAGCTTGAAGAATCAGCCGGATTCAGCTCGTTCAGGGGAGATAAGCTGCCACAGCAGGCAGTACAGACCTTTATCCGGCTTTGCGTGGACATCTCCGAAACGGACAGTGACGAAGCCGTAATCAACCTTGCTGAAAAGGCCATAAACGAGAAGCTGAAAGATTCCGGAATAACTGCCGCCGCCGCTTCGAGGATACTCCATTGCCTTAAACCCTTTATTTTCCCGATTTTAGGGGATAAGTCCGCACGGGGCAGTCTTGTGTATGAAGCACTGGAGATACCCCTTAAAGACGTGGAGAAGCTCAGCGCATATATGCCTAACTGCCGCAGAATCATCAAGCGCAGGGACGATGAATTTAAGTTCAGGAACATGAGGATTTTCGACTATATTGCTGAGGAGCTGTGGGAGGAGACTTCCTCTGACAGTGCAGGGAATTCTCCGGAGAGTGAGGAGAATACGCCGGAAACCGAAAGAAAGCAGACTGCTCCGGCAGAAAGACCTCTCAGAAAGCAGACAGTAAATCAGCCACAGGAATCCCTTAACAGGATTCTCTACGGTCCTCCCGGTACAGGTAAGACATACAATATTATCAGGTATGCTGTTGCTCTTGCGGAGGGGAAAAAGCCCTCAGATGACGAAAGCTACAGCGAGACAAAAAAGAGATATGACGATTACGTCAGCAGGGGAAGAATCAAGTTCACTACCTTTCACCAGTCTTTCAGCTATGAGGAGTTCGTTGAGGGTATAAGACCTGTTATCGTTGACAGATACGGCAATGAGACAAGCACCGCCCATGCCGATACAAACGTTGTGTACAGAGCCTTTGACGGCGTTTTCAAGTCCCTCTGCGACAAGGCAAGGAGGAATCCCTCTGCTAAGTACGTGGCTGTTATTGACGAGATAAACAGAGGAAATATCTCCAAGATTTTCGGTGAGCTTATTACCCTCATTGAGGATTCAAAGCGTGGCTCAACTGCCATTCTGCCCTATTCACAGACGGAATTTTCTGTTCCGGAGAACCTTTACATTCTCGGTACGATGAATACTGCCGACCGTTCCATTGCCATGATCGACACAGCTCTCCGCAGGCGTTTTGACTTTATAGAAATGATGCCAAGACCGGAGCTTCTGGGGAAGTGCGGCAATATTGACCTCTGCGAAATGCTTACGGCAATAAATCAGCGCATAGAGTATTACTACGACAGGGAGCACGCTGTAGGACACGCCTATTTCATGCGGAAAAACGGCTCAATCACTACTCTTGACGAGCTGAGGATAATTTTCAATACAAAGATAATCCCCCTGCTGCAGGAGTATTTCTTTGACGACTACGAGAAGATAAAGCTTGTCCTTAATGATGAGGATTCCTTTATCCGTTCAGTTACTCCGAAATATATCAGGATATACGATTCAGAGCAGAAAATCTACCGTATAGGCAATCCCTCGGACTGGACGGAGGAGAACTTTATAAACATCTACAACATGGACAGTGATGATTAAATGATAAACAAAAACATAACTGTTTGCGAATATGATACAATAATGGAGCTTGATTCCGGAAATAAGGCTCAGTTTGAGATGCTGGAGGACTTTATTCTCCGCAGTAATACGGAAAAGCAGTCACTTATGCGCCTTGTGAACGAGAACGGCAGAAAAATCATAAAGGCTGAAAACTATGTTGGCACAGTACAGCTCAACGACGGCACAGTGATAGAGATTCTCCCGAAAACAGAGGGAAAAAAGCGTGGAGATACAGCCGCTTCACGAAAGCTTCTGTACCGAATGCTCTCCGCATTCATTGACGTTCCCTACGAGGAAAGAACTGCCGCAGACGACAGCGAAAGCACCTTTCTTGAATTTTTCATATCAGTTTTCGTAAGGGAGACTATGAAAATCATCAAAAGCGGACTTCTTGCCGGCTATGTCAGCATTGAGGAGAATATGACCGCAGTACAGGGAAATATCCTTTTCGCCGAGAATATCCGGAGAAACCTTGTCCACCGTGAGCGTCTGTACGTGCGCCATGACGTTTTCAGTCCCGACAGAGCCGAAAACAGACTGCTGAAATCAGCCGCCGCAGTAATGACGAAGCTTTCACGAAGTCACCAGAACAGACAGAACCTGAAAAAGATACTTGCATTTCTTGACGAGGTGAAGTCCTCAGTGAGCTATGAAGCGGATTTCTCCAAATGTATCAGCTCACGCAACTCAAAGAAGTACACAACTGCCCTAAATATAAGCAGAATATTCCTGAAAAATCAGGGGTATGCCCCATGCTCAGGGAAGTATGTTTCCTTTGCTTTGCTGTTTCCGCTGGAGGAGGTCTTTCGTGGCTATATAACACGGCTTGCAAGGCAGTGCAGAGGTGTAAGCGTGCAGTCGGAGTTTTCCGGAGAATACCTGTGGAACAGTCCGGAGCGTTTTCCTGTGAAGCCTGATATAATACTCCGTGACCGCAGTACGGGAAAGCCCTGCTGTATCATCGATACACACTGGAAAGCTGTGAAAAGCGAAAGGGATATACCTTTTGCGGATATGCTCCGGATTTATGCGTATACACGGCTGTTCGGCTGTGAGAGGGTAGTATTGCTTTATCCTGAGCTGTGCAGGAATATAACGGGAATGCCTGCTAATGGGTGTTATAGTGCCGATTCGGAGGAAGCAAAGGTGTATGTGAGATTTGTGCCATTGTCAGCAGGAGATAAGGGAGTAGCAGAGTTTTTAAAAAGTATATAAAAAATATTAATAATAGCGGCGAAGCCGCAGGGTTGGGATTCCAAAGGGTATAAACCCTTTGGCAGGGGG
>JAEDLA010000177.1 GCA_016295545.1 Oscillospiraceae bacterium
GCTCTTTTATTTTAGTATGCTATTTGGAGTTTACACAGAATTTGGGACGGAGTCAAATAATACCGCACCACAATATGACAATTCAAATCACATATTGCTGCGTTGTACACTTCACCATACGTCAGTATGCTTTCATCGTCCGCCTTGCAATATGTGATTTGCTCTTGTCATCTTGTGTCGTGTTATTGGATTGCTATAATTCCATATCAACCTGTAGAAAAATTTTTCCGCTATCGTTTCGTCACTCTCGTTGACTGACGAAACGCTGTCAGACAACTTTTTCATCAGAACGATATGGAATTAGTATAAAAGCAAGAATTGTTTGGAGGTATACAATGGACAGTTTAGCTCAGAATATATCAAATCAGGAACAGGCTATCAAGTTTTTTTTGCGTGATTACTCAAATATGCCAAAAGACGGGCATACTATTCACGTAATACTTTCCCGTGCTTGCAGCTATTATGACGCTGACCGTTCGTATATTTTCGAACTTAATGCAGAGCGTACACATATCAGCAATACTTATGAATGGTGTCGTGACGGAATATCGTCAGTGAGCAGCAGGCTTCAGAATATATCACCTGAGGACATGGGAGTTTCACTTGTGGAGTATGATGCAAAGGGAGAATTTTACATATCTTCCTTATCTGAAAGCTTTGCCCCGGATTCAAGGATATATCAGTTTCTGAATTCACTTGGAATTGAAAGCACTATGGCTGTTCCTCTTATTGTAAACGGTCTGACAGTGGGATTTATCGGAGTTGATAACCCTTGCCGGAATTCCAGTCATTTTCTTCTGCTGTCTGTAATTGCCTCTGCCTGCTGCAATGAAATCTCCAATAAGCGAATGGAAAAAACAAATGCAGAGCTTAAAGCACTTCTGGAAACAGAGAAACAGCATACTGCCATTATTAATTCTTTAAGCAACGTTTTCTTTGCATTGTATTATATTGATGTTGAACAGAATGTTCTTCAGGAAATTTTTTCTCCCGACGGCATTAAACATACATACGGCGAAAAGCACAACGCAAAGTCTCGTCTTAAAGCTGTGACTGACTGCTGGGTAAGTGATGTTTTCAGACCTGCAATGAGCATTTTTACTGATATTGATACTGTTAATGAACGTCTTGGAGAGAATCGTATCATTACTCAGGAATATATTGCAACAGACGGAAACTGGATAAGGTGCAGTTTATTTCCTGCAGAGAAAAACAGTTCCGGAAAAATTACAAAGGTAATATTCGGATTTCGTGGTATTTCTGACGAAAAAGAACGGCTGGAATCAAAGGATAATCTTATTCGTGCTCTTTCTATATCCTATGAGAATGTTTTCGCTATAAATATGGATACGGCAAAAGGCGTATGCTACCGTATGGGGAAGACAATTAAATCACGTTACGGTCAGAAGTTTGCGGTCGGTGATTATGAACCAAATATACAGCTTTATGTCAGAAATGACGTTTTACCGGAGGACAGACATCTTTTTAACAGGATAAGTACGATACAGAATATCAGAATGCTTTTTGCTGAAAAGCAGAATCATTCGTTCAGTTACAGAGTATTCCGCAATGACAGGGTTCAATATTTTGAATGTCAGATTGTAAAGCCCGATAGCAATAGAAATGAGTTTGCTCTCGGCTTCAAGAATATAGATAATGAAAGACAGCGTGAGCTTGAACAGCAGAAAATGCTTGAAAACGCTCTTTTGGCAGTTGAAAAGATTAATAAAACCCTGCAGGATGAAACGGAGATTGCAGGTGCGCTGAGCAGTGATTATCCTGACGTTGTACTGCTTGACCTTGTAAATGATACCGCCGTAACAATCAAGCGCAAGGGACATATAATTGCAGAGGAAAATCGTGTAGTTCGTCGTTCCTATAATGATACAGGGGAATACTACATTTCAAAATATGTTCTGGAGGAGGACAGAGAATCTGTCAGAGCTGCCGTTCTGATAGAAAACGTAAGAAGTGCCCTTGAAAAAAGTGATGAGTATGCGTGCAGCTACCGTATATTGGCTGATAGTACAGGAATTCATTATTATCAGGCGTCCTTTATACGTTTTTATTCACGTCATAAAACGAAAAGTCAGATTATTTTAGGTTTCCGCTGTGTTGACGCTATTGTTGAGGAGGAGCATAAAAACAGAACAATTCAGGAAGAACAGTTTCGTATTATTGGGGCACTCAGTCAGGAATATCATAGTCTGTTCAAGATTGACGCAGCTTCGGGAAAGCTGTCATTATATCGTACCGACGGTATTGGCATAGAAACTGCGCTGCTGAATAAACTGATGCAATATGGGGATTACGAGGAAGTGCTTTCAAAATATATTGACGCATTTATCGTACCAGAAGACAGAGAACGCATAAGAACAGCGACAAAGCTTAAAGTCCTTGCGGAAAAGGTACCTGATGAAGGGCTGTATAAGCTGGGATACAGAAGAAGTATGAAAGGTTCAATTGCATACTTTGAGATGAACACAGTAAAAATCGTTGATGACACCGGACTTGTTACATATATTATGGGACTGCGTGATGTTGATGATGAAATGCAGCGTAAACTAAAGCAGGCAAAAGTAATTGAAACACAGAATGAAATAATCGAAGGACTTGGCGCTGAATTCGTTTCTATCCTTTTGGTAAATCCGGAAATGGATACTGTTGCTTTCTATCGTATATCAAATAAGTATACTGCTGTTACAAAAGAACTTCTTCATAATAATCACAATTGCTGGTCAAAGGTTATGAAATGCTATGCTTTTGAAAATGTTTCTGATCGCAGCCGTGATGAATATTTAGAGAAATTATCTGTTGAATATATTCTTTCAAGAGATAAGGATTATTCAGTTAATGTTGAAGTTCTGATAGACAACGAACTTCACAATATTCAGCTTCGTGTTGCCTATGTTTACAAAAAAGACGGAAGTCGTGTGGTAGTAATCGGAACAAGAGATGTTGATGATTTGATACAGAAGGAGCGTCAGCAGGAAATGGCGCTGCAGGCAGCCTATGATGCCGCAGATGCCGCTAACAAGGCAAAGACGGAATTTCTTTCAAATATGTCTCACGATATCCGTACACCAATGAACGGAATTATCGGAATGACTGCTATTGCTGCAACTCATTTGGATGATAAAGAACGTGTTCACGATAGCTTGCAGAAAATTTCACAGGCAAGTAAACATATGCTGTGTATTATTAATGAAGTTCTGGATATGAGTAAAATTGAATCGGGCAAGGTAGACCTTATAGAGGAGGAATTTAACCTCTCAAATCTTATAGATAATCTGCTTTCAATGACAAATGAGCAGATAAACAAGCATAAGCATGAGCTTTCAGTTAGTATCAGCGGAGTGATACATGAAGATGTTGTGGGGGATAGCCTGCGTATTCAGAAGGTGTTTACAAATCTCATGAGCAACGGAGTAAAATATACACCCGATGGCGGAAGGATACGCCTTTCAATTACAGAGAAGCCCTCTAATAATGCAAAAGTCGGCTGCTATGAATTTGTATTTGAGGATAACGGCATTGGCATGAGCGAGGATTTTTTGGAAAAGATATTTGATCCCTTTGCAAGAGCCTC
Source organism: Oscillospiraceae bacterium (assembly GCA_016295545.1). GTDB lineage: Bacteria > Bacillota > Clostridia > Oscillospirales > Ruminococcaceae > Ruminococcus. Next base: position 3,590 of record JAEDLA010000177.1, read on the forward strand.
CGACAGCAGGGTAAACAAGATACAGGGAACAGGTCTTGGTATGCCTATCAGCCGTAATATTGTCCGCATGATGGGCGGTGATATAAAGGTTGAAAGCAGGCTCAATATTGGTTCACGCTTTACGGTGACTATCTATTTGAAGCTTCAGGATACAGTGGAGACCAGACATGAAAAGTTCATCGACCTTAACGTGCTTGTTTCGGACGATGATAAGCTTAGCCTTGAATCCTGTTGCGGAATGCTTGAGGACCTCGGAATAAAGGCAGACGGAGTTTCCAACGGTGTTGAGGCTGTTGAAAATGTACTGGTACGTCATCAGATGAATCAGGATTATTTCGCCTGTATAATCGACTGGAAAATGCCCGGCATGGACGGAATTGCAACTACACGAGCTCTCAGAAAAGCAGTA
>JAEDLA010000178.1 GCA_016295545.1 Oscillospiraceae bacterium
CGAGCGTCGGAACAGAAGCTCCGCCGGATTTTTTATCTCTTTAATTTCTTATCTCTTTAAATTTTATTTCAGAGGCAATACTGCCGCCGAAAAACTTTATCTATATTTATTTTATCACAAAATGTGAGAATTTCAATAGTTTTTTTGTGTTTTTTTAGTATCTGCTATATATTTAATTATATTAGCAAGTCTCAGGGCATCAGCTTCACGGCTGAAAACAGAGGGAGCAAATCTTATTGTGCCGTTCTCTGTTCCGAGATGAGCGTGAGCAAGTGCGGCACAGTGAAAACCTGCACGGAGACAGTATCCCTGTTCGCTGAGCATCTCCGCTGCCCTTTCCGGCTGAATTCCCTCAATATTGAAGGAAACTATAGGGACATAACGGCAGTACGGGCTGCGGTAAACCGTAACCCTGCCGCAGTCTGAGAGTGCATTGATGAAGCTCCGACAGATTTTATCCTCATGGAGGAAAATTTTTTCCGTGCCTAATCTTCTGACAAATTCTATTCCCGATTTCAGCGAAACAGCGCCTACAATGTTAAGAGTTCCGCTTTCGAGACTGTCCGGAAGAAACTCCGGCTGCCGCAGACTTGACGAGGTGCTGCCTGTACCGCCCTGAATTATAGGCTGTATATTGAATTTGCCGTCTGAGACAAGAAGTCCTGTTCCGGTAATGCCGTAAAGTCCCTTGTGACCGGCGGTGCAGAGGATATTTATGCCGTCAGACATTTTAATATCCAGTATACCGCACGCCTGAGCACCGTCCGCAATAAAGCAGATGCCGTGTTCGCTGCATAGTCTGCCTATCTCACGGTAGGGAAGTATCTGACCGGTAACATTGCTTGCGATAGTACACACAACAGCTTTTGTGTCCCTGCTTATCAGCTTCCGGAAGCTTTCGACAGTTTTCTGGTCGTCATCGTAAATTTCGGCAATTGACAGGTCTATCTTTTTTTTCAGTGCAAGCTCGGCAGCAGGTCTTGCTGAAGAATTATGCTCAAGTCCGCTTATTATCAGGTGACCGCCGCCGTTCATTACGCCCTGAATTGCCATATTCAGAGCATGAGTGCAGTTAAGGGTAAAAACGGTGTTTTCCGTTTCAGCTCCGAAGAAATCTGCGGCAGCCTCTCTTGCTTCAAAAACAGCCTGAGAAGTACGCATAGCAAGCGGATGACCGCCTCTGCCGGCATTTCCTCCGTACTTTTCTACAGCCTTCATGACAGCTGCCCTGACCTGAGGAGGCTTGGGATAGGTCGTGGCAGCATTGTCAAAATTTATTATCACATTATTCACCTCCGTCTGAAACGCCGGTGAATGGAATGGAATATTTTCTGAGTACGGCAACAGCTTCGGAGCATTCTCCGCTGATTATCAGCGAATATCCGCAGCCTGACGCAGAAGCATTGTCCCTGCGCCTGACGCTGCAGCTTATCCCTGATGCTTTCAGCAGCTTTTCAGCTTTCATAGCGTAGGTGTATGAGGGCATAGCCGCACTGCATTCTGCCATAATATCACTCCTGACGTTTAATACTGTGTGCCTGCTTAGCAGGCTGGTACAGCCGCAGGTATAACTGCGGTACACTGTATTATATTCAGAAAAGTGCGGACCGGTGCGGAAAAGGCATAACGTGTACGTAACGTGTATTATATATCTATGTCGTTTATCGAGCCGGAAATAGTTTTGTCCTGAGCAAGCAGACCGTATTTGTCGATGTCAAGCTTGTTTCTGGGACTGTGAGTAAGACAGCCTGCGCCACCTACACAGCCGCCGCTGCAAGCCATTCCCTCAATAAAGTTGTTTTTCAGAACGTTTTTGTCGGCTTTCATCAGAGCAGAGCGGCATTCCTCGATACCGTCACAGACAATGGGATTCACCTCAAATTCAGTGTTGCCCTGTTCGGTGAGAGCCTGCTTTACAGCATCGCTCAGACCGCCGCAGCGTGCAAAAATCCGTCCGAAATAGGAGGCGGAGTCAAGCTCTGTTTCCTCAAGAGCGGTAATATCGATATTGCGGCTGTCAAAAAGTGCCTGAAGCTCCTCAAAGGTGATAACGCTGTCGATATACGGACGAACCTCCGGCTTCTGGAACTCCATTTTCTTTGCGGTGCAGGGACCGATGAAAACGACCTGAGCCTCCGGATCTTTTTCCTTAATGTATCTGGAAATAGCCGCAGCAGGGGAGAGATTGGTGGATATCTTTCCTTTCAGATTTGGGAACGACTGGGCATACTTTACGAAAGCAGGACAGCATGAGCTGGTGAGAAAGCCTTTTTCCGCAAGCTCGCCTGCCTCTGAGTAAGCGACCATGTCAGCACCCAGAGCGGCTTCAACGACCTTGAAGAAGCCGAGTTTATGTATGCCGGTAATTACCTGTCCAAGCTCAGCATATCGGAACTGACTTGCGATAGACGGAGCAACAACGGCATAGACCTTGAATTTCTCGTTATTGCAGCTTGTTTTGATGATATCAATAACATCAAGTATAAAAGATTTATCCATAATAGCTCCGAAAGGACAGGTATAAACGCAGGCGCCGCAGGCTATACATTTATTGTTATCTATCTGAGCGTACTGGTCATCGTTTATGGAAACTGCCTTAACCTTGCAGGCATTGACGCATGGTCTGATATGATTGACAATAGCGTTATAAGGGCAGACCTGTGCGCATTTTCCGCATTCTACGCATTTTGTTTTGTCAATATGAGCTTTCTGATGCTCGTCAAATGTAATGGCACCTCTCGGGCAGACGTCCTCACAGCGGTGGGCAAGGCAGCCTCTGCAGGCTTCTGATGTCTGATAGCCGCCCATAGGACATTCGTCGCAGGCAATGCTGATAACCTCTATGACATTAGGGTTGTTTCTGTCGCCGCCTATAGCAAGCTTGACACGTTCGGCAAGGATAGCACGCTCCTTGTAAACACAGCATCGCATAGTAGGCTTATTTCCGGGAACGATAATTTTGGGGATACGCAGAATATTCTGCAGAAGTGTGTCATTCCACGCCTGCTGAGCAACCTCTTTCAGAACCTTGTATTTCAGATGCTGGACCTTTGTATCAAATTTTCTCATGGATAAACCGCTCCTTTGCCGTATAAAGATACACATAAATATTATAACATTAATAAAGAAAGGTGTAAAATGCCAAAAAAGCATGGAACTATATGTATTATTATATCTCTTGACTTTGACACAATAATTGTATATAATAAATTATGTATATACTCTGTCCGTATGGATAATAATAAATGTAAATATTATACCTGAATGGAGAGAGAATATGGAAAATAAAGAGCTTAACAATAATGAGGATAAATCAAAGGCTGATGAGCTGCTTGATGAAGCGGAGCTTGCCGAAAAGCTGGGACAGAGCGTTTCACAGAATGCTAAGCACCTTATCCACTGTCTTACGGTGATAGGTCAGATAGAGGGACATTACGTCCTTTCAGAGCAGAATAAAACTACCAAGTATGAGCATATTATCCCTTCACTGGTGGCTATCGAACAGGACAGAAGCGTGGAGGGACTTATGATAATCCTCAATACAGTCGGCGGCGATGTTGAAGCCGGACTTGCTATAGCGGAGCTTATCGCAGGAATGAAAACTCCAACGGTTTCCCTTGTTGTGGGAGGAGGACATTCTATTGGTGTACCGCTGGCAGTAAGTGCCAAGCATTCATTTATCGTGCCGTCAGCGTCCATGACCATTCACCCTGTACGAATGAACGGGACTGTGCTGGGAGTTCCTCAGACGCTGTCCTATTTTGACAAAATGCAGGACAGAATAATTAATTTTGTTACCGAGAACAGCGGCATTAAGGAAGATGTTTTCCGCAGCCTTATGATGAATACTGAGGAGCTTGTTATGGACGTTGGCAGCGTCGTTGAAGGCTCTGAGGCTGTAAAAATCGGATTAATTGATGAGCTGGGTGGTCTCAGTGACGCAATGCAGTGCCTTTATGATATGATTGAATGCAGTGAAAAAAGATATACAT
>JAEDLA010000179.1 GCA_016295545.1 Oscillospiraceae bacterium
AGGGTACGGGCGACCGTTGGGAGCGGCGTCCCCCTGACAAAGCAGTAAATCAAGCGCAGCGATGATTTACGGACACAGCAGCTTTACTCACCTCGGCTTGACCGACGAAGTAATTATCTTCGAAGTAATAAAAAAGCAGGCTTACCATAAGCGGCAAGCCTGCTTTTTCATGTTTCTGATTCATTTTCCGGTAAAGCTTCTGTATCATCTTTAGATTTTATTATTCTTTTTAAGACAAAGCCTATGACTGCTGCGATTATTGAAGCAAAAACCTGACGTGATACATCGAAAATAAGCCAGAAGAATGCTCCAAGCTCGTCATATTCCTTGCCGTTGCCCGGATTTTTTTTAACATATTCGGGATAAACAAAATAAGTGAAAGCAAGAAAAACAGCAAAGGATACAAAGGGAATAAGCCATACTCTTTTTTTCTTCGGAATCATAACAATGATAAGTGCAAATAAGGGGATTAATAAGAAACTTACTGTTTCATAGGTTTCCTTTAACATGAAAATCTCCCGTAAACGCTGAAACGCCCTGTAGCGAGCGTTTCAGAAATTTTAAACAGTTTATTTAACTTCAACAGTCCAGTTGAATTCGTCCGGAATCTTGCCCCACTGGATACCTGTCATTGTGTCGTAGAGCTTCTGAGAAATCTTTCCAATTTTATTGTTGTTGATCTCCATTACCTTGTCATTCCATTTCAGGTGACCTACAGGAGAGATAACAGCGGCAGTACCTGTACCGAAAACTTCGTCAAGCTTGCCTGCATCGTAGGCGTCGGCAATTTCCTGAATGGTGATTCTTCTTTCGGTAACCTTCATTCCCCAGCTTTTGCAAAGCTCAATAGTGGATTTTCTTGTGATACCGGGAAGAATTGAGCCCTGAAGCATAGGAGTAAGAACCTCACCGTCAACAACGAAGAAGATGTTCATAGCGCCAACTTCTTCAATATACTTCTGCTCAACGCCGTCAAGCCAGAGAACCTGAGAGTAATTCTGCTTATGAGCCTCGTCCTGACCGATAAGTGAAGCAGCGTAGTTTCCGCCTGTTTTAGCGAAGCCCATACCGCCTCTTACAGCACGGACATACTTGCTTTCAACGTAGATATTGACAGGGTCAAGACCGCTTGCATAGTAAGCACCTGAGGGAGAAAGAATAATAACAAAGAGGTAGTGCTCACCGGGCTTAACGCCAAGAAAAGGATCAACAGCGAAGATATATGGTCTTATGTAAAGTGAAGCACCCTCAGTGTGGGGAACCCAGTCCTTTTCGACTTTAAGAAGCTCCATAAGGCAGTTCATAGCCAATTCTTCGTCAAGGTGAGGGATAACGAGACGCTGGTTTGAAACATTAAGTCTCTTGAAGTTCTCATCGGGACGGAAAAGCTGAACCTTGTCCTCAGCTGTTCTGTAAGCCTTTAAGCCCTCAAAAACAGTCTGACCGTAGTGGAGACACATAGCGGCAGGAGAAAGCTCAATAGGACCATAAGGTCTGATTTCGGGATCATGCCAGCCCTGTCCCTCATCGTAGGGCATAACGAGCATATAGTCAGTGAAGATATGACCGAATCCGAGCTTTGTTTCGTCGGCAGGCTTTGCCTTTAGAGTTTCTGCCTTAGTGAATTTGATTTCCATTTTCATCAACCTCTTTATAAAAATTATTCGGTTACAGTAAAATATTTTTTGTCGAACAGCTTCTTACAGATAAAAAAAGCGGCAGTAATCAAAACAGCAGCCGAAGCAATAAAAGCAGCGGCAATAACAGTATTCCTTTTTTTCATAGAAACATCTCCTCTTATCTGAATTCACCAGTCGGTTTGCTGTTGGTATATACCTTAAATTCTATTATACCACGTTTGATTTGATTTTTCCATAGAGAATCAAAATTTCTCAGTAAAATCTATAACAAAATCTGTCGCCCATTGAGTGACAGATTTGGATATATTTAACAATCAGGCTTCGTAGCTCCTCACTCTGAGCACTGCTCCGAGGCTTTCGGCAATTTTTCGTGAAGCTTCTATCTCTGCTTCGGGGATTACGTCCACTACCGTCATGAGAACCTTTGATTTTCCTGTTTTAACGCAGTCTCCGGTGAATTTCTGCATTGCCTCAAAGGCATTGTCGTATATGGGACGTGTAACTTTCAGGTATTCGTCCTTTGTTCCGGCGTTCAGGCTTATGGAGACAACATCGAAAACGGAGCATATCTCGTCAGCGGTAGAACGTCCAGATATAAGGTCGGAAAGTCCGTTTGTATTGAGACGAAGGGGCGGACAGCCGGACTTCTCTTTCAGAAGCTTTGCTGCCTGTGTCAGAACGTCAATTCGTGTGGTAGGCTCACCGTATCCGCAGAAAACTATCTCCTCATAGGAGCTTACAGGACGTTTATCAAGATCAGCCATGATTTCTTCAAGTGACGGATCATGCTCCAGCCAAAGCGGCTCTGAGCCGTATGCTCCGTCAGCGTTGTTCCTTATGCAGAATGTACAGCGGCATGGGCATTTATTTGTAATGTTCATATAAAGCTTTGTGCCTATTTCATAGGATATAGTCATTGCCTTTTTCATTGTGATTTCTCCTTTAGTTATTCTATATAAATTCTTGGCACTCTCTTTGAAATGCCGCAGACTACCTCGTAGCCGATAGTTCCGTAAATCGAAGCAAGCTCGTCAGCGGTGATAATATCATCGCCCTCCCGTCCGATAAGAGTAACAATGTCTCCGGCAGCAGCCTCAGCGTCAGTTACATCTATCATAAGCTGGTCCATGCATACTCTGCCAACGATTCTGCACCGCTTTCCGTGAACGAGAATCTCTCCCTTTGAGGAAAGAAGCCGTGAATATCCGTCAGCATAGCCGATAGTTACTGTGGCAATTTTCATTTCCCTGTCAGCTGTAAAGGTTCTTCCGTAGCTTATGCAGTCACCCTTTTGCACTGTTTTTACGTGTGAGATAACGGCTTTCAGCTCCATAACGGGAGTCAGTTCAGCCGGTATGTCAAGGCTTATGTCGGGGTGCAGACCATACATTATAATACCAGCCCTTGCAAGAGTGCTTCTTGGATTATTTCTGTAGCAGCAGGCGGCGCTGTTCATGAAATGAACGTGGGGAAGCCGTATTCCCTGACGGCAGAGTTCGTCGTATGTGTCAAGGATAAACTTCTCCTGCCTGTCAGTGTAGGCGACATTCTCAGGAGAATCACTGTCCGCAACTGAAAAGTGAGTATATATTCCCTCAACGGACAAACCCTCCATATTGCAGAGCTGTTTTATCTCATCGGCACATTCCTGTGGAGTATCGTGTTTCAGACCGATTCTGCCCATACCTGTATCTATTTTTACATGACAGCGAATCTTTTCTGTGCCGGAGTTTACAAGAGCCTTTGCGTATTCTGTTGATACAATACCCTGAATGATGTTGTATTCTGCTATCTGGTGGGCATATTCCGGCGGAGTATAGCCTAAAATGAGAATTTCTGATTCGGGGCAGAATTTTCTTACGGAAACAGCCTCATCAAGATTGGAAACGGCAAAATATCTGATTCCGCAGTCAACAGCAAGACAGCGGCATATCTCCTCCTCACCGTGACCGTAGCCGTCAGCCTTGACGACTGCCATTATCTGAGTGCCTCCGGAGCAAAGCTTCTTTATTGTTTCAATATTTTTCCTCAGTGCCGGCAGAGAGACCTCTGCCCACGCTCTTTTGAGGTATGGCTTCATGAGTAATCATTTCCTTTCATAATGTTCTGTATAGGTCTGTGTATTTATACAATATTTAAAATTCAATTACAGGTTTTAAAAGTCCTTGAAATATATAGTATTGTGTGATATAATTTTATATGTATTGGCAGATACGCAAGTCGATTTTTACTTTGTGGTATTATTAAGGACTTTATCTTCTTATTTCTTTCCAAATGAACAACGTTTCTTTGAAACTCCACTCATCTGTATATACCCCTTTATGGGGTATATACA
>JAEDLA010000180.1 GCA_016295545.1 Oscillospiraceae bacterium
ATTCTACCAGATTTTTGTGTGTTTGTCGACTGCTCTTTTAGTATAACACATCAAAACATAGGAGAAAAAATTTATCCAAGCTTTGAAATTTTGTTTATGAGTAAAGAAATATAACCTCCAATTTATCGTGGAGCGTGAGCTAAAAACTCACGCTCATTTTTTCGTATATAGTATTATACAACCATTGTGCCCTTGCGTGCAAACATGGCTCAAATACTGATTATTCCATAGTATCCGCTTTTTCTGAATGTGGCGTGTTTGTTATGATAAATCACGGCAAACATTTACATTGAAATATGCCATGAATTATGATATAATATAGATAAAAATGCAGAAAGAGGCAGTATAATGAAAAAGAGAAATTCTATTCCGTTTATAATACTTTCAGCAATGGCAGTAATTAATATTATATCGTGGCTGAGCGTTTCCTTTTCCGATTTTTATGTAATGAAAATATTTCCATACATATCAGATATTTTTTCATTTATCAGCGGACTTTTTCCCTTTTCGCTGGGAGAAGTTATGATAACAGCCGGAGTATTTGCCGTATTGCTTGGTATTCCTTTTTTTATCGTGATGCTTATTTTAAGAAAGGGTTCACGCAAAAAAACAGCCGAAGTATTCTCCTGCTGCGTACTGTGGATAATTACATTTATTATTACTACGGAAACTCTCAACTGCTTTATAATGTACCACTGCACACCTTTTTCTGACAGATATTTCAGCTGTGGAGAAGAACATACACGCAGTGAGCTGACCGGACTTTATTCTGCTCTTATAGACAAGTCAAATGAACTCGCCAAAACGGTAGAACGTGATGAAAGTGGCTGTTTTGTGCTAAGCGAAGATATTGACGCTCCCGCAAAAAAAGCAATGAAAAAGGCAGCAGAAAGCTATCCTCAGCTGTCAGGCTATTATCCTGATGCCAAAGCCATTAATTTTTCATATTTTATGAGCCAGTCAGGACTGCTGGGCATATATTTCCCGTTTTCACTTGAAGCAAATTACAACAATGATATGTGCGAGATAAATCTTCCTAATACTATTTGTCACGAATACGCTCATCTTAAAGGTGTTATTCAGGAGGACGAAGCCGGATTCATTGCCTTTATTGCGTCAACAGGAAGTGACAGTACCGACCTGCAATACAGCGGTTACCTGAATGCACTGGAATATGTACATAATCAGATTTACTCCAACGGTATTACTGAGGCATATTATCTGACAGAAAAAATTTCTGATAATGTAAAAAATGACTGGTTTCATTTTCTTCCTGACAACTACTGGGAGGAAAATAAAGAAAAGGAAATCATATCAACTGAAACGGTTGATACGATTTCCTCTGCGGCAACTGATACAAGTCTGAAAATAAATGGTGTTGAGGACGGAATTGAAAGTTACAGCCGTATAGTAAATCTTCTTCTTGATTATTATGTTCAGTGCGGCAAAAAAATATGATTGATAAACCTGTGTGCATTAATGCAAGCTTATTCTGCTGATGTCTGAGAAGTCTCAGCAGGCGCAGCTTCTGTTACGGCAGCAGTTGTGCTTTCTGCCGGAGCTTCGCCTGTAATGGGCTGAACATCTGAAAATGTCATTTTAAGCTTGCTGCCCGGCATTGAAAATGACGCAATATTTCCATTTTTGTCAACGGTAAGAGTGTATTCTCCGCCGTCAAGAGAGCCTGAAATTTCAATCATTCCGTCCTTTTCGCTTCCGGAAAGCTCCTCATTTTCAGCAAGGTCATCAGCTGCTGTAATAAGGTTGAGCATCATTGCCTTTACCGGCAGAGCAGACTGGGGAACAGAAAAATTCAGTCCCTTGTAGGAGGCTGTGACATTGCCCTCGCTGAAGGAAAGCATAACTCCGCTGAGCGTATTGGGTGAGGAAAATTCCACCTCCCACATACCGTTGCCAAAACGCTTTACAGTACCCTCTGCATTCATTTCGTCCAGTGCAACGGAAACCGAGGAGCTGAAGCTGCTGTTCAGTCCGTTGGGACTTTCAGCTTTTTCTTTTACAGGCACGCTGCAGGCAGCAAGGCAGACTGACGTAAAAAAAGCAGCGGCAAATGCAATAAGTCTTTTCATAATAATAACTCCGATCTTTATTATTCAGACGTTCTGCGTCTGTGAGAAAGCTTTTAACATCCGCCGCCTGTATTCTGCGGTTTTTTTATTATTTCTATTTATGTTCTTTTATAATTCTGAAAGAATCTGACAGAGAATCAATAATATCTCTCGGCAGCATTGCTTCATGTCCGAGCTTTTCAGCAGCTATATTTCCTGCAAGTCCATGAATATATGCACCGAATCGTGCTGCGTCAAAGCAACTGTAGCCCTGTGCGGCAAGTGATGCTATTATTCCTGCAAGAACATCGCCGCTGCCGCCCTTGCTCATTCCGGGATTACCCGTAGGACATACTGAGGTAAAATGGTTGTCAGCAATAACTGTTCCTGCACCTTTCAGCACAACAACTGCATGGAACTTCTCCGCAAGTTTTTCAGCAGCAAAAAAGCGTATTTTATTTATTTCAGCGCCCTCTCTGCCAATAAGCCGTGCCATTTCACCGGGGTGGGGAGTTATAATGACCTCTGCTTTTCTCCTTTGTAAAATATCTATGTCCGATGCAATGCAGTTTAGACCATCTGCGTCAATAATAACGGGACAAATTGCATTTTCCGTCACAAATCGTGTTAATTCCACAGTATCCGGCGTAACACCCAATCCACAGCCTATAAGAACGGCATCAGCTTTTTTCAGCTCAGATTCTATACGCTGTCTGTTGCAGTCAAAAAGCATAAAACCGTTATCATCACATTCAAGGGGAATAAAGGTTGCTTCCGGGGCAAGGACTGAAACTGTATTTATACAGTCAGGACATGAGGCTGCACGTACAAGACCAGCACCGCTGCGGAGTGCTCCGAGAACAGAAAGTGCCGCTGCTCCACGCATTTCAGAGCTTCCTGTGATGCATAAAACACGACCGAAGTCGCCTTTGTGAGCGTCAGGACGGCGAGGTTCAGGAAATCCTGCGAGAGAGTCATGCTCAAGAAGTGTGTATGACCTTTCATCTGCTGGTATTGCATAGGCTTCATCAGGAATACCAATATCAGCCGTCTGAATTTTTCCACAGTAGTCTTTCAGAGGATACTGCGTCATTCCGGTTTTCAGAGCACCAAAGGCAATAGTTACATCAGCTTCAAAGGTTCCCTCAGAGACCTGTCCAGTTGCACAGTTGCCGCCGCTGGGAATATCCACAGCAATTCTGAAAGCATTTCGTCCGGCTTTGAAAAAGGCTGTCAGCTCATCGTTAAGCTGTCCGTGAAAGCCTGTACCGAAAACGCCGTCTGCAATAACATCGGCAGTGCTGAGTGCTTCAAAAACACGCTCAACACGCTGCTTTTCGTCCTTTTGTATCTGCTCAAGAGGAGTAGTTCCCGACAGTCTGCTGAGGTCATTTTCAGCCGGAAGAGTCATGAAGCTTATCTCAGCCGCTTCAATTGCAGCCTTTACATTTCCCGGCTTATAAGCATTAATTATGGTGATATGGTTTTCCGGCAGTTTGCTGAACTGATTTTTTGCAAGCTCCGTCTGAGGTTCTCCGCAAAGATTAATAACAGTCACCCTGTAGCCACGATATACAAGTCTGTTGGCGGCAGCATAGCAGTCTCCGCCGTTGTTGCCTGAACCGGCAAGAAATACAATTGATTTATTCTCAGACATTGAAGTACTGTCTTCACGGCAGTGGCGGTCGATAAGCTCCGCAAGAGCTGCACCGGCATTTTCCATAAGCTCAGCCTTTGATACGCCAAGACTTTCGGAGCGGTTTTCGATATTTTTCATTTGTTCCGGAGTAACTATCTGCATAATAAAAACCTCCTGTTAAATGGAATGCCTGAGCTTTGCAGGGAGAGCCTTTTTGATATTTCCCAGCATAGTTTCATCAGGCGAAAAAATCATACGTGTCTTT
>JAEDLA010000181.1 GCA_016295545.1 Oscillospiraceae bacterium
TAAAGGACGTAGGAGACCCTGTTGAATGTGCCGAGGAGTACAACAGACAGGGTGCGGACGAGATAGTTTTTTACGACATAACAGCGTCCTTTGAGGGACGTGGAGTTTTCCTTGATGTAGTCCGTGAGACGGCAAAAAAGGTATTCGTACCGCTTACAGTTGGCGGAGGAATAAAAACTGTTGACGATATAAGAGAAACTCTCAGAGCCGGAGCAGACAAGGTTTCCGTAAATTCACAGGCTGTACAGAATCCTCAGCTCATACGTGAGGGAGCGGATATTTTCGGAAGTCAGTGTATATGTGTCGGAATTGATGCAAAAAAGACAGCCGACCATAAGTGGACGGTCTATATCAACGGCGGTCGTGTTGATATGGGAATCGACCTTATTGACTGGGTGAAGCAGATAGAACAGCTGGGGGCAGGTGAGATATGTCTCAATTCCATAGACGCTGACGGCACTAAAAACGGCTTTGATATTGAAATGCTCCGTGATGTATGCAATGCCTGCAGTATTCCGGTAATTGCAAGCGGCGGTGCAGGAAAAATCGAGGATTTCGCCGAAGTTTTTGAGAAAACAGGTGCTACCGCTGCTCTTGCAGCATCTCTTTTCCATTTTAAGGAGCTGACTGTTCAGGAGGTCAAGGAGTATTGCCGTAATAAGGGCGTTATTGTGAGATGAACAGGGTGTTTCAATAATAAATAAGGAGCATAAAATGAAAAAAATTGATTTAAATGACCTTGATAAATTTTTTGTCAAGGGAGAGCTTATTCCTGCAATATGCTATGAAGTGAATACGAAAACAGTTCTCATGCTTGCGTATATGAATAAGGAGAGCCTGAAAAAAACGCTGGAAACCGGCTATACGTGGTTCTGGAGCCGTTCAAGGCAGGAATACTGGAATAAAGGAGCAACATCGGGACATCTGCAGAAAGTAGTCTCAATATACGGCGACTGCGACAACGATACACTTCTTGTCAACGTGGAGCAGACCGGAGTTGCCTGTCATACAGGTGAATACAGCTGCTTTTTCAACGAAATATATAACAATAAGGAGAATGATTAATCATGACAGTTTATGAGGAGATTTTTGAGGTAATCAAGCAGAGAAAGGCTGACTATGAAAGCGGAAATGCAGCTGAAAATTCATATACCTGCTATCTTTTTGAAAAGGGAGTTGACAAAATCTGCAAGAAAGTGGGCGAGGAGGCTACAGAAACTGTTATTGCAGCAAAAAACGGTGATAACGAGGAGCTTAAAAATGAGATAAACGACCTGCTTTATCATGTAATGGTGCTTTGTGCAAATCAGGGACTGGAATGGTCAGAGATTGAAAAAGTGCTTGACGAGAGAAACGAAAAAATCGGCAATCTGAAAACATTTCATCAGGTCGATAAAAACAGCTGAGAAAAATGGAAGAAATAACTGCTGATATAAAAAAGGTGCTTAAGTCAAAAAGCATCGGTGAAATGTTCAGAAATATCCCCTGGGGATTCATAGAGATGCTGGCTGCCGTTCCTGCACTGCTGTACGCAGTTGTGCCTGTAATTCAGTTTATTGTGAATTTCGGTTCGGTCTATGCCTTTTCGGAAACGATATATGAATGCGACCAGAAGATATTAGTTTTTTTTGCTGTTCTTCTTGTGCTTATGACGGGAAAAAGCATTACAGAAGGGAAAAATGAGCTGCTGGCTAAGGACAGTCTGAGGGTTTACGGATTTTTTCTGATTTTTGTACTGCTGATGATAATATCAACATTTGTAAACGGCTTCACGGATTACGCCTTACATGGTGAATTTTATAGAAATGAAAGCCTTTTTACATATATTAAATACTTTGCAGTAATATTTTTTTCAGCTTCACTGATAAAAAGCAGAAAGTTGAAACGGCTGATACTTTATACCCACCTGATTTCAGGTACGATTCTTTCTGTGGCAGCCTTTGTGCATAATCATATACACACAATATTCCAGTTCTGTCAGAGTGACGGCGTATCAGCTATATTCAGGAATTTAAATCATTTTGCATATTATCTGACAACAGTTATACTTGTAAGCAGCGTTCTTTTTGTTCTGGAGAGAAAAAAAGTGCTGAAAGCTGTCAGCCTTTCCGTATTTGTGATAAATTCTTATGTTATAATCATGAACGATACTTTCGGCTGTTATCTTGCCTGTATAGCAGGTATGAGCTTCTTTCTGATAATAATGCGGATAATGAAAAGGAAAATCAATTTTACAGCAGTATTACCCCTGATTATATTCATTGTCCTTTCGATTGCGGAAGGTATTCTGTATGGAAATGTGCTGGCTAATTTTATCTCAACATTATTTGATATGAATTCAATTGTGAATGATACCGAAACAGCTGATTCTGCCGGTTCCGGCAGGTGGAAACTATGGACAGAAACAGTTAAATATATCGGAGAAGCTCCGTTTCTTGGACATGGCGTTGACGGAATAGCTGACCGCCTGTTTGAAGTAACTGAGTATACACGTACTCACAATGAATATCTGCAGTATGCCGCTTTTTTTGGAATACCTGCTGCACTTGTATATGTTTCAGGAGTAATGTGTGTTTTCTTCAACGGACTGAAAAACAAGCTAAAGCTTGATGTATGCACAATTGCGGCAATTACAGCAGCTTTCGGCTATCTTGTATCAGCCTTTTTCGGCAACACAATGTATTATACCACACCGTATCTCTTTATACTTCTCGGACTGAGCTGTGTACCTGATATAAAAAATGATTTGCAATACTAAACCCGGTAAATCAGTCACAAATGCCTGAGTGCCTGAATATAATAAAAGGAAGGCAAATAATATTGCCGATATGATATTATAATCAGGAGGAAAAGGTAATGAATGAATGCAATTATGCGTCTGACGGAGTGCCTATCAAGGTCAACAGAGTATTTGACAGCTGCAGCGACAGAGACTGCCTTTCCGGAATACCGGTTCATCTCGACTGCGGAGAGCTTCCGTGCAGCGTAAACATTGTAAAAGCAAGGTGCGTCAAGGTTGAGGATATATGCATAAGCATTGAGCCTGTACCTTTTAATAAAGGCTTCTTTTCTATCGACCTTACTTACAGATTCAGAGTTGAGCTTTTAGCCTACGACAAAGCCTGTGATACTCCGGCACTTCTTACAGGAACAGCCTGTGCAAGCAAGAGTTGTATACTTTACGGCAGTGAATCGTCAACTAAGACATTTTTCAGTGACGGCTCACATTCCGGAGCAGACAGCTGCTGCTGTGAGACAGTAAATCTTCCTATGGCAAGCGTCTCTGTAGTTGAGCCTATCGCACTGGAGACAAAAATCTGCATGATATGCAAAAACGATGACTGCTGTGAGGAAAAGGGCTGTCACCGTCAGCGTGCAGTAGTAATGACGCTGGGACTTTTCTCAGTTGTGGAGCTTACCCGACCGGTAACTGTCATGGTACCCACTTATGAGTATACTATTCCTAAAAAGGAATGCTGTACCGATCCGGACTCTCCATGTGATGTGTTTGAGAAAATCAAATTCCCGGAGGAGCAGTTTTCACCGGTTACACTTGGAGAGCATGATTGCGGCTGTCCTGAATGCAATGGCTGTGGTGAGGAATGCTGAATCCATACAGGGACGCTTTAGCGTCCCTGTATATTTATAAATGCTTAATGCGGCAATAGCGGCGAAGCCGCACGGGGGATTCCAAAGGGTTTATAAACCCTTTGGCAGGGGGTGAACGAGGGGTGACTCCCTACAGTGTAGGGAGATGTCACGAAGTGACAGAGGGTACGGGCGACCGTTGGGAGCAGCGTCCCCCTGACAAAGCAGTAAATCAAGCGCAGCGAAGATTTACGGACACTTCAGCATTACTTCCCTCGGCTTGCCCGACAAAATAATTATCAATATTTAATTACCGAAGTAATAATAATTCAAGGCAATACTGCAGGAAAAATAGTC
>JAEDLA010000182.1 GCA_016295545.1 Oscillospiraceae bacterium
AAAGCGCCTTTTTCATAACCACATTGGTGCCTTTCGCAGAAAGGCGGATTATAAATATGTAAAGAAGCATATTTCATGAAAAAGTTTATGATTTTTTTAAATTTTCTTTATGTTATGCTTTGTGCACAACAAACAATAGAATTGAACATAATTAGTGCATTGATACAAAACTTTTGTTCATTTTAAAAAGATTCTTTACTTTTATTCTATAGAGTGGTAATATAATAGTAATATATCATCAAAAATATACTGGCAGTAAAACTCTTGGTGAGATATTTTTTTGCTCCACCTCTTTACTTTTATGTTTTATTGTGTTAAAATGTAAAGTGTGAAATTACAGGTCTATGAAATTACCTGTACAAATCTATTTTTGCCCTTATAGGCGGATTGGAGCTATTATGATCGACAAAATCAAATCCGAAAGCATGGACCTTCTCTTTGAGGCTATCCTTTCCCTTAATTCGGTTGAAGAATGCTACAAATTCTTTGATGACCTCTGTACAAGTATTGAGCTGAAATCATTTGCACAGCGGCTTGAAGTTGCAAAGCTTCTCAATGAGCATAAGGTCTATAACAGTATTGTATCCGAAACAGGTGCAAGCACAGCTACTATCAGCAGAGTCAACCGCTCCTTAAAGGACGGAAACGACGGTTATAACATCGCTTTCCAGAGATTAAAGGAAAAAAATCTTCTGTGATTCTTTCTGTACTTTATCCTGTTTTATAAAATTGAAGAAAGAGGCTAAATATGAAAAATCACATTCTGAAAAAACTGCTGTGTGCAGGAACCTGTGCTGCAATGCTCCTCACACCAGCAGGAACGGCATACGCTGCCGGTGAAACATCTGCCGCAGCAGCAGTTGAGGCAGAAATCAATTTTGCTAAAGCATTACAGCTGTCGCTTTATTTCTATGACGCAAACAAATGCGGTCCCGGAATTTCCGGCGGCAACCTTGAATGGCGTGGCGACTGCCACGTAGAGGACGCTGCTGTTCCTCTTAAACCCATGGGTGAGGACTTCAAGGGAACCAATCTCTCACAGGAATTTATCAATGAAAACAAGGATATTCTTGATCCTGACGGTGACGGTACTATCGATGTTGCAGGCGGTATGCATGACGCCGGAGACCACGTAAAGTTCTGTCTGCCTGGAAGCTATGCCGCTTCTACTGTGGGCTGGGGCTATTATGAGTTCCGTGATGCATACATAGACGCTGGTCAGCAGGAGCATATTGAGAATATACTACACTGGATGAATGACTATTATCTCAAATGCACCTACTTTGATGATAACGGTGATATTTTAGCATTCTGTTATCAGGTGGGTGAGGGCAATATCGACCACAACTACTGGAATGCTCCTGAGCTTCAGAGCGAAAAGCTCCTTGACTTTGCACGTCCGGCTTATTTCGCCACTGTTGACACTCCGGCTTCTGATATGTGTGCCGGTGTTGCTGCTTCACTTGCGGTAAACTACCTTAATTTTAAGGATACTGAGCCTGAATACGCTGAACAGTCCCTTAATGCTGCAATAAAGCTTTATGAATTTGCTGTTAAAACTCACTCCGAAACAGAGGGAAACAAGGTTACAAGCCTTGGATATGACGGCGGATTCTATACCTCCAGCTACGATTATGACGAGCTTGCATGGGCTGCTGTATGGCTTTATGAATGTACAGGAGTTTATGACTATATCGATGATATAATTCGTGTAGATGAAACCATTTCCGGAGATATGGGCGCACACCCTTATACCGGCTATCTGAAAAGAATAATTTCTGATACCGGCAACTGCTGGCAGAACATCTGGGTTCACTGCTGGGATACTGTTTGGGGTGGTGTTTTTGCAAAGCTTGCTCCCATTACCAACTGTTCCCGTGATTGGTATATTTTCCGCTGGAATCTTGAATACTGGTCAGGTATGAATCCCAATGACGCTGCAAATGCTTCATTTGTTCCCACTGTTACTTCTCACAAATACTTCGGTCCCGATGATACACTCTGGAACAGCTCAATAACAGCTGAAGAAATTGCTGACCTGCCCGAAGCAGACGGTGCTTTCCTTGCCAAAACTCCTCAGGGATTCTCAATGCTCAATGAATACGGTTCAGCCCGTTATGATACAGCTGCTCAGCTCTGTGCTCTTGTTTATGCAAAGGAAACCGGAGATATGACCTTTGCAAACTGGGCTGAGGGACAGATGGAATATATCATGGGCAACAATAATATCGTATATAAGGAACGTGTTGAAGCCAATAAAAAGGCAGAAGCCGACGGTGAGGAACTCCCCTACTCCGAAGATGAGCTTCACGGCAGCCGTTCATTTATTGTGGGATATGACCTTGAAAACGGCGCCTGCCACCCTCATCACCGTGCAGCTCATGGTTCAAAGACACTTAACATGGACGAACCTGCTGACCAGACACACGTTCTCTGGGGGGCTCTTGTAGGCGGTCCTGATTCCGATGACGCTCACAGAGATATAACGAAGGATTATATCTATAACGAAGTTGCTGTTGATTATAACGCAGGCTTTACCGGTGCAGCAGCCGGTCTTTACAAGTACTTTGGCAAGGATAAGGGCGATAAGCCTATGGAAAACTTCCCTCCGTCAGAAGCTTCTATGAAGGGCGAGATAAACGAATTCTATCTTGAAGCAAGAGTTGTTCAGGAAAATGAAGCACGTTCTCAGGTTGAAGTCAAGGTCTATAACGACACATCACTTCCTCCGAGATATGTTGACAATATCAAGTGCAGATACTTCTTCAATGTCAGCGAGCTGTTCAAGTACGGTCAGGATATTGATGATGTACAGGTGGATATTTTCTACGATGAGGAAGATGCCAATACAAACGGAGTATCCAAAGCAACCATTTCTCAGCCTGTAAAATGGGACGATAATGGTACTTATTACGTTGAAATAAGCTGGAAAGGCTGCGAATTTTATGGTAAGAGAGTTTTCCATTTCGGACTTATTGCAGATATGGACGCTGACTACAAAACAAACTGGGATCCTACAGACGACTACAGCCGTGAGGGCCTTGAAATAAGTGAGGATACTTTAAAGCTCACTGAACTGATTCCGGTTTACGTTGATAATAAACTTGTATGGGGTAAGGAACCGGCAGGAGGCGCTTCTGAAAATATTCTCTGGGGAGATGCTGACCTCGACGAAAAGGTCGGTATATCAGATGTTGTCAAAGTTATGATGTATGTCTGCAACAAAGAGACATATCCCCTTGAAGCTCAGGGAGCAATTAATGCTGATGTCTACAACAACGGAGACGGTGTATTCATTTCAGATGCACTCTCTATTCAGAAAAAAGTCGCACAGGTTATTGAAACTCTGCCTGAAAGCTGATTTAATAAATAATAAAATTACCGGCTGCCCGTTAAGTGAGCAGCCGGTTTTTTCATTATAATAGGTTGCGACTAAATCAATTCACCCTTGATACTCTGATTGCGTCTGATTTTCTTTGATGTTGTCTTTTCAAATTCAACGTTTCTCAGACGAATACGGCGAATCATTTTTGCTGAAGTTACGGTTTTGTTAATCTTCCTGATAAGCTCTGTAATTGCAGCCGAAATTTCTTCACTTGTCATATCTTTGCAGTACTGAGAGTCAGGAAAAATCTCAGCAGTAATAACGCCGTCCTCAGCATAAACAAACGTTCTTGTTTGACACATCAGTATTCCCTGCGGACGATAAAAAAAATATAAACAAGCTCAGAATTTTTGCCAAGGTTCTTGAAACCTGTTTGCAAAGCGATGAGGGAAGTTTTGATTTTCTGTATAATTCGTCAAACAATTCTGATTAGAGCGTGTTTACAAAAATCATTACAGCGGAAGCCCTGGAAATTCCTTATTTGCCTCTTGACAAAAATATAAAATAATGATAAAATTAGAAAGTGAGCAGACTATGCGGTAGCGGAA
>JAEDLA010000183.1 GCA_016295545.1 Oscillospiraceae bacterium
GGGACAATGTCCCTTTGGCAGGGGGTAAGGGGGACGGAGTCCCCCTTAATATCTACTCCAATGTAAAAAATGATTTGCGTGACAGCTTTATCCTGTCGGTACAGGTTCTGGAAACGGAGGTAAGATTATGGATAACATCATTGTAACATCACTTCTTGTGCTGGCAGTTATTGCAGTTATTGAAGCGGTAAGTCTTTTCTGCACCTCCCGCCGGACGGTAAAGCTTGCCTTTGTCGCTGTTGTACCGGTGTTTCCGGACGATACCGACCTCAGGGAAAGACTGGCATACTTAGAGGAAAAAATGTCCGGCAGCTCCTGCTGTATTGAGGAAATAATCATCATAAACTACGGTGCTTCGGTGGAACAGCTGGAAATATGCCGGCAGTTCTGCTTTGAAAATCCTGCCGCTGTTATTACTGATCCGGCAGGACTTGAAAAAATATTGTCGAAAACATTTGCAATTGAGCGCAAAACATAGTATAATATATTGATAGGGCATAATCAAAATCATAAGCAGGAGGACTTTTAATGGAGAACGGAATTATTCACATTGAGGGAACTGTCGAAAACGTTCTCTTTCAGAACGAAAGCAACGGCTACATTGTTCTTGAACTTGATGCAGGCGGAGAGCTTATCACTGTTGTGGGGGAGCTTGGCAGCATTGAAAGCGGTGAAGGACTGATTTTAGAGGGAAACTATGTTGTCCACCCGAAATTCGGTACGCAGTTCAAAGCTGAATACTGCGAAAGAAAGCTGCCTGAGACCGTTGTGAATATAGAAAAATATCTGTCCTCCGGAGCTATAAAGGGCATAGGTCCGGGACTTGCAAAAAGAATAGTCAGTGTTTTCGGGGAAAAAACTCTTGAGATCATGGAAAATGATCCTATGCGCCTCAGCGAGATAAAGGGCATATCTGCTCAGAAGTGCGACGAGATAGCCGCTGAAGCAAAAAAGCTGTTCTCACTCCGTGCGGTCATGACATATCTTTCCCAGTATGAGGTAAAGTCACAGTTTGCCATGAGGACATATCAGAAATTCGGCGAAAACGCTATGGACCTTGTAAAGCTTAATCCCTATCTGCTTTGCGGTGACAATATTGAGCTTGACTTTAATAAGGCTGACGTTATGGCTGCTGACCTGAGAATAGAAAAAAATTCCGACAAGAGAATTATTGCCGGAATACAGTATATTCTGAAAAGAAACAGCAGTCTCGGTCATTCCTGCCTGCCGCTGAGTGTTCTTGAAGCTAAGGCTACAATGGCGCTTAATGTAAGTCAGAGTGACTTTTACAGCTCCTACAATGCTGCTCTTGAAGAAAGAGAGCTGTTTGAATATGTTAAAAATGAGCGTGAGTATGTTTATCTTCCTGATTTTTTCTGCGCTGAGCAGTATATCGCCGACAGGATAAGACTGCTTCGTGACTTTACCTCGCCGGAGGATTTTGACTTCGACACGCTGATAGATATTGAGGAACAGGAACATGGCATAAAGTATGAAAAGCTTCAGAGACAGGCAATAACCTCCGCTTTGTCAAAAGGTCTTATGATAATGACCGGCGGTCCGGGTACAGGTAAAACCACCACCCTTAATGCGATAATCTCTATTTTTATGAAAAAAGGCTGCTCGGTAATGCTTGCTGCACCTACAGGGCGTGCGGCAAAGCGTATGTCCGACCTTACCGGCTATGAGGCTAAGACTATTCACCGGCTTCTTGAAGTGGAGTTCGACTTCTGCGGAAAGCTGCGGTTCAAGCATAATGAGAATAATCCCCTTGAATGTGATGTGCTTATTGTTGATGAGATGTCTATGGTAGATGTGCTGCTTTTTGAAAGTCTGCTGAGAGCAGTCCGTCTTGGCTGCAAGCTGATCATGGTAGGAGACAGCGACCAGCTGCCCTCTGTTGGCGCAGGAAATCTCCTCCGGGATATTATTGACAGCGGTATTATCACTGTAATTGAGCTGAAAGAAATTTTTCGTCAGGCAAGAGAAAGCTGTATCGTTACAAATGCCCATAAGATAGTTTCAGGTGAATATCCCGACCTTACTCAGAAAAACAACGACTTCTTCTTTTTCAGGAGAGATGATTACGACAAGGCTGTAAAGCTTATTGTTGAACTTGCAAAAACAAGGCTCCCCAAAGCCTATTCCTATTCGCCGAGAGACGATATTCAGATACTTACGCCCTCACGAAAGGGAATGCTGGGTACAGTGGAGCTTAACAAGGTGCTTCAGAAGGAGCTTAATCCTCCGGATAAATCAAAGCCGGAGCATAAAGGCTTTGTTTATACCTACAGAGTGGGCGACAAGGTCATGCAGACGAAAAATAACTACGACATAGTATGGAAAAAGGACGATGAACAGGGAACAGGAATTTTTAACGGTGATATAGGAAAAATCGTCAGCATCAATAACACTGATATGACGGCAGTTCTTGAATTTGACGGCAGAGTTGCCAAGTATCCCTTTGAGCTTCTTGCGCAGGTTGACCTTGCCTATGCAATAACAGTACATAAAAGTCAGGGCTGTGAGTTTGAAGCAGTCATAATGCCTGCTTTCAGCGGATTTGAAAAGCTTTGCTACAGAAATCTGCTTTATACAGCCGTTACAAGAGCAAAAAAGCTTCTTATCCTTATAGGCTCGGAAGCAAAGATAAACAGTATGGTTGACAATAACCGGCGTACAAGGCGGTATACCTGCCTGAAAAGTATGCTTATGTGTACAGGCGAAGAAACCAATGATCCCTTCGGCAGCCTTACAGATACTGCCGACAGCGAAAACGAGAGAGAGGAAATATAAAATGGCAAATACCGATATAGGAATAGATTTAGGTACGGCTAATATTGTTATGACTATGGGCAGCAAGGGAGTTGTGCTCAGTGAGCCTTCCGTAATTGCCTATAACACAAGAAATGACCGGATTCTTGCTGTCGGAAAGGACGCTTATGAGATGATAGGCAAAAATCCCGACTACATTGCCGTTGTAAGACCTATCTGCGACGGAGTTATCTCCGATGACGACCTTGCCCACAGCATGATAAGGGAGTTTATCCTTAAAGTTACAGGACATCAGCTTGTTAAGCCGAGAATAGTTATATGCGTGCCCTCGTTTATCACCGATATTGAGAGCCGAGCTGTTGTTGAAGCTGCAAAAAGCGCCGGTTCACGTCAGGTTTACCTTATTCAGGAGCCTATTGCCGCAATGATAGGTGCAGGAGTAAATATCACTAAGGCAAGAGGTCACATGATCGTTGATATCGGCGGCGGAACTACCGATGTTGCAATAGTTTCCATGAACGGCGTTGTAACCTCACGCTCAATCAAGACAGCAGGAAATTCCATTGACCGTTCGATAATCAAGTACATACAGAACAAATACAAGCTGCTTATCGGTGAGAGGACTGCTGAACGTGTGAAAATAGAGCTTTGCAATCTCTATGATCCCAGCGATGAAGTGACTATGATAGTCAAGGGAAGAAGTCTGCTCAAAGGACTGCCATCACAGATAAATTTCAGCGAGACGGAGCTTTTTGAAGCTATTGAGGACGACACCTTTGCAATTATGGAATCTGTCCGCAAGGTTCTTGAGGACGCACCGCCGGAGCTTGTCGGCGATATTTACGATAACGGACTTCTCCTCACAGGCGGCGGAGCTTTGCTTGGCGGACTTACTCAGCTTATCAAGAGGACGCTGGGAATAAACTGCCGCATTGCCAAAGACGCTATCAACTGTGTGGCAAAGGGAGTAGGCATGGCGTTTGACAGAACAACAACTCTCCTTGACGGATTCGAGGCTGCCACTATTTACAAATATTGATTTTTCCGGCGGCGGCTTCTGCTGTCCGCCGGTAAATTTTTATGGACAGTCATTTTTTTCCTGTATTGCGCATATAATACGGTATGAAGCAAGCGTCAGAACAGCCTCAGAAA
>JAEDLA010000184.1 GCA_016295545.1 Oscillospiraceae bacterium
ACCGTGTTATATATTTTTACTTCACGGAAATCAAGTCCCTTTTCACGCAAAATTTCCGCAAGCTCCTCCGAAGCAAGCTCTGCTCTGGGAAGCAGCATCTTTTCTCCCGGTACCACTGCTCTGCAAAGCTCTCTGCCAAGCTCTGCGGCTGTGAAGCTCTCCGGCACAAGGTCGGGGATTATGCCGTATTTCTCAGTTATTTCCCCTGTACCGCTTCCGATTACGGCAAATTTCACATCTGCAAGACTGCGCATATCTATCCGCAGTTCTTTCATTCTGCGGAAAAAAATGTCTGCTCCATAACCGCTTGTGAATACCACCCAGCTGTAATCCTTAATGGACAGAAGCTCTTTATCAAACTCAGGATTTTCCCTGTATTCCTGAATTTCCAGAGCTGCCGCAGAATATGTCTCAGCTCCAAGAGATTTAAGTCCGTAAGACAGCTTCTGCCGGAATCGCTCCGTGCCTGTGACAGATACCTTTACTCCTGACAGCGGAAGGGGTGAATCAGGCAGCAGGTTAAATTCCGCTGTTCTGCCGATTACCGTAACTGCCGGAGCTTCTATGCCGCTGAGCCTTGCAGATTCCGCAATACTTTCCAGTTTACTGCGGATTACTCTCTGCTCAGGAGTTCCTCCCTTTGAGACAACTGCTGCCGGAGTGTCCGGAGCCATACCGCCCTCCAGAAGCTGATCCGTGATTTCCGGCAATTTTTTCAGTCCCATAAGGAATACGAGAGTTCCGTCAAGTCCGGCATATTTTATGAAATCCGAGTACGAAAGACCGTCACCTGTATGTCCTTTTATAACATGAAAGCTGCGGCTTGCACCACGATGAGTTACCGGTATTCCGGCAAGCTCCGGAACAGCGGCAGCAGAGGTAACTCCGGGAACAAATCCGCAGTAAATCCCATGCTTTTTAAGTTCTGCTGCCTCCTCGCCACCTCTGCCAAAAACAAGGGGATCTCCGCCTTTCAGACGGACTACCATTCTGCCCTCCTGAGCCTTTTCCACAAGAATACGGTTTATATTCTCCTGAGTTTCAGAATGTCTGCCGCTGCGTTTGCCGACACAGATTTTTTCCGCATTTTCCGGCACAAAGCTTAAAAGGCGCTGGTCAATCAGCGCATCATAAACCACAGTGTCACAGCTGCGCAGAAGCTCCATTCCACGCAGTGTAATTAAATCATAGTCACCGCAGCCTGCCCCCACAAGATAAACACGTCCTGTCACAGCTGCTCCACCAGCCTTTCCGCAAGGCTAAAACGCTCGCCGATATACGAAGTGCCGCTGAAATGCTTCACCGAATCAGCCGTTACGGTAAGTGAAATATTTTCTCCGCTGATTTGTGAAAAAGCACCTGCCGGAATATTGCAGCCGGCGTTAATAAGCTTCAGAAAATGGCGTTCCGTCTCAAAGCAGAAAAAAGTTTCCTGATGATTCACTTCATTCAGCAGCCTTTCACATTTACCGCCTTTGCGGCACTGAACCGCAATTATCCCCTGACACGGCGCAGAAATAAGCTTTTCAGCCGGCAGCTCCGTAAATACAAAACGGCTGTCGTTCATCAGTCCAAGTCTTTCAAGTCCGGCAGCGGCAAGAATAATTCCGTCATATTCTCCTGCTTCAAGCTTAGCGAGGCGTGTGCCTACATTGCCCCGAAGCTCCCGGAATTCCGCATTATTGTAAATCTGTCCGAAGCCTGCCCGTCTGCGCTGACTGCCTGTGCCGATAATAAAGCTCCTGTCATGGAAATCCTCCGGAGCTGTGCCCTTTCTCATTACAAGAACATCACGGGGATTTCCCCTTTCAAGGACTGCTCCGACAACTGTTCCCTCAGCAAGCTGAACTGGAAGATCCTTTGCGCTGTGAACGGCAATATCAATATCTCCCTGAATGAGCATTCTTTCGAATTCAGACACAAAAGCTCCCCTGCCGCCAAGCTGTGAAAGAGGAGTATCCGAAGCTATATCGCCGTAAGTAGCTTTCGGAATTATTTCGATATCAGTTTCAGGAAAGCTCTCTTTTATTTTTTTTACCGTCATTTCCGTCTGAGCCATTGCAAGGGCAGAACGCCTTGTTCCGATTTTTATTTTCATACTCACTTTCCAATCCGTTTATTAATTTATCAAGCTTTTCTCTGTCAGGAAGGCATTCTCCCTCGATACAAAGGCGGAGAAGCTGTTCATTCGCCTGTTTGCGGCGGCTTTCATCAGTAATCCTGAGTTTAATTTCCTCACGGAGACTTCCTAAAAGCTCCACTGCCTCCATAAGCCTTTCCGTGAGAAGTTCATCATTTTTCTCCCGTATATAACGTGCAAGTGCCGGACTCTGACCGGAAGTCGTGATACCTACGGTTACTCCTCTGCCACCGGACAATGCTGGAAAAATAAAGCTGCATTTTTCCTTGTCGTCCACCACATTTACAGGAATTTTTACAGCACGACAAAGCTCCGAAATATGACCATTAAGCTCAGAATCGTCAGTGGCGGCAATTACAGCAAATTTATCTTCAAGGTCGCTGTCCTGAAAGCTCCGGCGAATCAGCTTTACTCCAAGCTTCTCAAATTCCGGACAAATCTGCGGCGCAACTACAGTAATTTCAGGCTCAAAGGGCAGCAGCTTTTCAGCCTTGCCAAGAGCTGTTCTGCCTGCCCCGACTATAAGAAACTCTTTGCCTGCAATGTCCGCAAAAAAAGGAAAATATCCCATATCATTCACCTCCGGCGGCTTTCAGTATCTTTTCAAGTTCATCAGCAGTCAGAACCGATTTCAGCCTGTATATCAGCGTTTCAGCCGTCATGCCCTCCAGTGAATGAAGATTTCCTCTGAATCTGCGGAAAATAAGCTCCTTTTTCAGCTCGTCAGTTTCTGCGGCTATTATTTCTGCGGCAGTCTTTGCACTATTTGCTCTCCGGAGATTATTCTCCCTTGCAAGGCTCTGAAAGTAATCGATACCCACAAGGCGTGCTCCCTCCGTGAGAGCAGATGCATCATCAAAGTCCGGCGGCACAGCAAGGTCTATAAAAAGCCGTGATTTAGCCGTTTTTATATGTTTTTTCAGCTCTCGTCCCGTTATAGTGTAATGAGGACTTGATGTTGCACTGATTATACAGTCAGCTTCGTCAACATAAGCGTAACGGTCACAGTAAGAAACAGTACGGACATTTTCAGCTTTTGCAACAAGCTTAAAATCGGCATTATGGCTTCGTGAAGCCGCTGTCACACGGACATTTTTATGAGAAATCAGATTCTTCATCACAGTCATTCCTGTTTTTCCTGTTGAGCCGATTATCAGCACATTTGCCTCCGGTGCAAAATTTGCAGCCTCGTTTGCCGCAAGCGTAGCTATGGAGAGAGCACTGGCTGACAAAGCTGTTTCCGTCTTGATTTTTTTTGCTGTGGCAAAAGCTGCCTGAAAGGTCATGTTGAATTCTCCGCCTACAGCTTCAGCCGCCTTTGCTTCAGCGTAAGCTTCTTTAATCTGCCTGAAAACCTCGTCCTCACCCATTACCATTGAGTCCAGTCCGGCAGCAAGACGAAACAGTCCCGAATCCGCCTGATTCCGAAAGAACTGACATAACAAGCCGGAATGCCTTTCTGCCGCCGTCAAAGAAAACCTCAGTTCTGTTGCAGGTACACAGCAATACGCACTGGGAGATATCCTTTTCAGCAGTGATTCTTTTTATAATCTCCTCACGCTGCCGGCTTGTGAACGCAAGTTTTTTTCGTATTTCAACTCCGGCAGTAATATAGCTTACACTTATACAATACATTTATATTATGCTCCGTATTTT
Source organism: Oscillospiraceae bacterium (assembly GCA_016295545.1). Lineage (GTDB taxonomy): Bacteria > Bacillota > Clostridia > Oscillospirales > Ruminococcaceae > Ruminococcus. Next base: position 3,797 of record JAEDLA010000184.1, read on the forward strand.
TATTTTCAACAGGACATTTGTTATGTACACGCAGGTAATATTGATTGGCGTGTGTTCCGTAAATAAGAGAAATATCACAAATTATTATACCACT
>JAEDLA010000006.1 GCA_016295545.1 Oscillospiraceae bacterium
CTGACCGCAGACAGGCTGTCGCCTTTCAAGGTCAGTCAACGCAGAGTGACGGAATGATAGCGGACAAATTTTTCAGCAGGTTGATATGGAATTAGTATAAATATAAAACAAAACGGAGAGCGAATAATCGCTCTCCGAATTATGTATTTTCTACTACTTGTCGAATCAGGACTCAGGAAGTGTATCAAGAATCTGAGCAACCTTCTTCTGGATTGAAAGTGCATCAGCAATGAATACTCCATCGCCGTTGTTGTAAACGTCAGCATTAAGGAGTCCCTGAGCTGTAATCGGATTAGCATCCTTGTTAGCTACATACATCATAACCTTAACTACGTCAGAGATACCAACCTTGCCGTCAACGTCAGCGTCACCCCAGAGAGTAACTTCACCTGAAGAAGGTTCTGTAGTCTCTCCACCGCCAGTAGCACCAGTAGCCTCATCCTGCATGAAGGATACGATCCAAGCAAGAGGTGCGTTCCAGTTGATTGTTACCTCGTTTGTAGACCAAGCCTCGATAGAGTCAACGAAGCATCTCTGTGACGGGTTAGTAGCTTCACCAGGAACGAAGCCAAGAGCACGTACATAAGGATCCTGGAGACCTGCGTTAGGACCACCGGAAAGAACACCGTCAGGAGCCATAGGCAGAGTCTTGTCAAGCTCATAAGACCAGTATCTGTGGTGAGGATTCTGTTCCTTGTAAGAACCATAACCTGTGATGAATGAGAATGAAAGCGGGTTACATCCAAGGAGGTAGTTCATTGCGTTAGCAACACCGTTCATGTACTGTGCATCATCTGTAAGGTCATAAGCATAAGCCATAACGATACAGTTGTTGATAACCATTGAGTTTGAACCCCACTCATAACCATTGATTATGATACTTTCAGGGAGGTTGTTAGGATCGTTGTATCCAGGACCGTCATAGAGGTAAGGAATACCGTAACCCTGTTTTTCCTCTGTCTTAATATATTCATTAGCAGCTTCAATGATAGAATCTTCAACAATCTTAGCTTCAGAAGCAGAAAGGAGATCCTTATGAAGAGCAAGTGTCAGTGAACCAGCAGAAGCAGTATTACCCCAGTTAAATGTGGTAAGTGAACCGTCCTTGTTCTCACCGCCGGTAATTCTTGTTGTTACCTTGAATGCATCCTTGTAGCTTGAAAGCTCTGTATAGTACTTGTCAGCGTCAGCATCGCCCATTTCCTTAGCAGAAACGAAGATTTCGCAAGCTGCCCAGTAACCGTCGTCTCTTACTTCGTTATCGCCGTAAGGTCCGCCGCCCTTTGCCTGATACATAGGAGCGTAGAGTGAAGTCTCGTTGTACTCCTCGTCAGAAGCTGCTTCATACCAGTGCTTCTTGTATGCCTCATAAGCCTTCTTAGCTTCTTCAAGGTAGAAGCTTGCCTTATCAGCATCATAGGGTTTCCAGAGTCTTGCTGCCTGAGCTGCACAAGCTGCGTAGTTCAGTGTAGCAGCGAACGTCGGAGGCTTAACAATACGTGTTGTTTCCCATTCTTCTTCATAGTTGTAAGGTCTTGTAGCAAGTCCTGTCCACTTGTGGTCGTGGAGCTTGTGGTAAACGAGACCAGCGTACTTGCCCCATGTAGGCTCATCAGCCTGAACAACCATGTCAGTCATCCAGTCAAGCTCAACAGCTGCTTCATCGAGAATATCCGGAACACCATTTCCTGCTTCAGGAATAACCATTGTACCTGAACCGTCTGCAAACTTAGCTACGCCCTCCTTAGTCTGGATTGCTCTCTCATACATATTCTGGAGAGTCCAGATAGAGATACCGCCGTTAACAACGTATTTACCGTGGTCACCTGCGTCGTACCAACCGCCGTTAGCAGTGATTTTTGAAGAACCGTATGTACCTGTTGCTTCTTCCTTGCTTGCATACTCATTCTTCCAGATCTTCTGAACAGTAGCTGTATCAGTCTTATGACCACCCTCATGAGCAAGAGTTGTCTTATCGCCTGATGTAATATATTCTTCCTTAATATCAATACCTGAACGGTTCTGATAGAAGTAGTTCAGTGCATTAGTAAGCATATTGTGTGACTTGTCTGTGTAGATATTGTCGCCAATATTGAACTCAAATGATCTCCACTCCTTGCCCTTTATTCTGAGGAAGTATCTGCCGGGAGTCTGGTATTCAGAGAAATCAATCTTGCAAACGTTGTCATCTGAGTCTGCATCGTAGAACTTCTTGCCTGTTGTACCTGTGTAAACTACCTTCTTTGAAGAAGCGTCAACAAGTTCAAATTCATAAGAGTCAGCGTCAAGTGTGATTTTTGAAGCGCCGTGAAGAATATCACCCTGGTTATCACCGAGAGTAGCTGTCTTTGCAAGGTTTGTGTAGTAACCGATCTGGTTAACTGAGATATAGTTTATAAGTTTGCCGCTTGAATCCAGCATATCAGGATTTTTAGCTGCGCTGTAGTCACGGTTTACTGCACCGTAGGATTCAGTCGGATCAGCATTACATTCACCGGAATCACCGCAGGTTACACACTCAATTGACATATTGTCAAACCAGATCTCATCGCCAGCCTGAGCGTTACCGCCGTAGCCGTTGCTGTCTTTAGCATAATGGAAAGCCCATTCAACGCCTTCGAGATCCTGAGTAGGAGTAAATGTACCCTCAAACTTCTGATATGATGTTGTGAGTGTTACAGGGCTACCCCACTGACCGCCCATACTTGGTCCCATGTGCATATCGCCTGAATTACCGTCAAGCTCGAAATACTCCTCTTTACCGCTAATATCACCGATCTTTGAGCAAAGCTCCATACCGGATCTCTTAGCCTTAGCCTCAAAGCTTACCTTATATGTATGACCTTTTTTGAAGTTAAGGTTTCTGTGTCTGAACTGAAGGTCCCACTTGGACTTTTCGCCGCCCTCCGGCTGAAGAACTGTGATGTGGAAAGCTTCTTCGATTGAAAACTCCTGTTTAGCAGGACTTGTTTCACAAGTATGCCACGGAAGTGCCTTGTAATCGAATGTTGACTCACCGAGCACCTGACCGGCAGAAACGCTCATAGAGGCAACATTGCCGACTGTTGGAGCAATCATTGTAGCAGCCATAAGGCTTGCAACGATTGCACTTGAAATTTTCTTGTGCATTTTTTTACCCTCCCTGAAAGTTAAAAATATAATGAATAATGTAATTATAACGCAATGCCAGTGCAAACATTGCGGTTATATTGTATCTGACAGAAAGACGAAAGCTGTCACACAGCACGCACCAATATTTCATCTTTCAAACAATATTATATTATATAGGACACAAAAAGTAAATAGCTTTTTTTGAAATTCGTGCATTCTCCTAATACTGCACTTTACTTTTTGTACATCTTGACAGTTGACAAAAAAAATAAAGAGGAGACTAAACGCCTCCTCTTGTATTTTCTATGAATTAGTTAATTATGATTCAGGAAGTGTATCGATAGACTGTGCAACTTTCTTCTGAATCGACAGTGCGTCAGCAATGAATACGCCGTCACCATTCTGGAAAACGTCAGCATTGAGTTTTCCTTCTTCTTCAAGGGGATTTGTCTCCTTGTTGGAAACATACATCATAACTTTAACAACGTCTGAGATTCCAACCTTTCCGTCAAGGTCAGCATCGCCCCAGAGTCTGTCACCGGAAGCTGTTGTGTCCTCTGTTGCAGGAGCTGTTGTATCCTGCTGCGGCTTTGTTGTAGGCTCAGTAGGCTGAGGTGTAGTTCCGTCAGGCTCTGTTCCCCATACAAGAACGTCATTTACATACATTGTGATGTGTTCGTTGAGTGAATCCGGCTTTTTAAGGTCTGTAGCATCTTCAACGCCCTCGTATGACCAGTCGTTGGAGGGATCCCATGCACCTGTAGTAGGCTTGCCGTCAACTGCATCGGGGATAGAAATTCTGAACTGAACTTCATCTCTGTGCTCGCTCTGACCTGTCGGCTGAATAGCTCTGCCGTCCACAAACTGAATCTTTGCATAGTAAGTGTTGCCGGAGGGATCTCCCTCATACTTGAAAGGACCGGAAACGGTTGCGTATCCCTGCTGTCCCTCCTGATACTGCTGAGAGCCGGATTTTATAGTGATATCATCAACAGAAAGTCCTGCTTCAAGCACTTCTGAAACGTCAAAGTAATAGTTGTAGGAAATATTCTTCTCAACTCTTGCAGGCCATGCAGTATGGTTCATAGCCCATGCCTTTATCTCGGTGTAGCTGTTGCCGCTGCCATTGAGAACAGCTGCAACTTCCCATTCAGCCCATTTAGGTTCTTCAGTAGGCGGGAAATTGTCAAGTATCTCACCGCCGTAGTCGTCTATCATAGCGCAGAGAGAAGCGGTATATCCTGCATTATAGTCAATTGCAACCTCAGAATACTCATACTGGGATACATTGTTTGTATATTCACCGGAGCTGTTTGGTCCGCCGACCAGCGCACCGTAAAGGGTATGCGCATATTCAGTCTGCCAGCCCTCATTGCTTGCCTCCTGACCAAGATCATTCCAGTGGTCATCATGGATACCGGAAGCCGTTCTGTGGTGGAACGCAGTAGGCTGAAGCTCTCCCATACCAAGAACGTAGCTCATTCCAAGGTTATTATCGCCGAACATATAGTCCATCTGACTTTTTGCCCATGTATTATATTTTTCAGTTTTTGCCTTGTCTCCGGCAAAAATGGTATCACAGGCAAGCTCGGCAATCCACGCTGTATTAGCAGCATGACGGAGTGAACCCCAGTTCATAAGATATGCAAGTCCGTCAGGAGTATACTGTATCTGCTTTCCGCCGTAACCGTCGATCCAGTAATCAAGGTGGTGTGAGATATGGTCTATCCACTCCTGCTTGCCAGTATTTATAGCATAAAGGAGTGCAGCGCCCTGAGTTGTATCATCCCAGCAGAAGCCCCATGTATATTTTTTGTCAGTAGACTGATTTTCTACGGGGAACTGCGGAATATAATCGCTTTCGCAAAGGTCGAGGTACTTCTGATCTCCTGTAGCCATATACATCCAGTTAGCGGCATACATAAGGTCATCTACCCATGTTGTTGTAGGATAGAACTGCTTCTGAGTTCCCTGATCTTTATTGCTTCTCGTTGAGTCAGCAAGTTCAAAAAGGCTCTTTGCATGAGTCAGGTATTCTTTTGCCTTAGCCGGATCAGTATCCTTGAAAATAATGTAGCCCTGTGCAAGAGCTGCTGCAGACAAAGCAACAGTTGTCGAATCAGTTATTTCATCATAAGGACGCTCTTCATCGTCAAATTTCAGCTTGTGCTTTCTCATGTAGACCTCAGCACTGCACCATACAACATGGTCGTCGGAGTCGCCGATAGTACCGATTACCTTGTCACCCTTGTCACACGCCATGACATAGTCGAGGCCCCACTGGATATTATTCCTGTAAATCTCGCCAAGTCCCGCTTTATCAACAGCGTCCTTATACTGGATATAACCCCATGCAAGGACAGATGCTGAGTAAGCATTTGTAAGTGTGAATTTGTAATGGTCTCCGGCATCGAACCAGCCGCCGTCAACAATATCTGACGGAGTACCGTCCTCCTTTACCATTGAATCGGCACGCCATGTTACCTCGTTCCAGTCCGGCAGAATACCTGCCTGCTGTACCTCATAGAAGAACATTGACTTCTGAAGTGCTTCAGCGTAGTTATAATTTGAAGCAGCTGCATTTACGTTAACGGAACTGTCAGTATCCATAGGCAGATAAGCCGCTGTACCGGCAGCAAGAGTTATAGCAGCCGCAGCCGCTGTAATTTTTTTAGCTATCATTTTAACAAAAACTCCTTCCAATATATTATGGCTTATGGCAGTCCGAATAACTGCCTATACACATTTAATGTACAATATTCGCCGGAATTTGTCAAGGGCAGAAAGATAATCCGGCAAAAAATAGGCGTATTGCATAAATTTTTCAGTAAATTATTGTTAATTAAGCAAATCGGACAGCACAAAAAAGGACTGTGGCAATGCACAGTCCTTAATTTTTAATACTAATTCCATATCGTTCTGTTGAAAAAGTTGTCTGATAGCGTTTCGTCAATCAAGGCGACTGACCGCAGACAGGCTGTCGCCTTTCAAGGTCAGTCAACGCAGAGTGACGAAACGATAGCGGACAAATTTTTCAGCAGGTTGATGTGGAATTAGTATAAGAATTGATTATTCAGCGTCCTCAGCAACAGCCTCGTCAGCTTCATCAGCAGCGTCTTCAAGGAGAGCACGCATGGAAATGCTGATTCTCTTTGCATCAGTGTCGATGTCGATGATCTGTACATCAACTTCCTGACCAACAGAAAGGATATCCTTTACGTTTTCAACCTTCTTGTCAGCGATCTGGGAAATATGGATAAGACCGTCAACTCCGTCGATGATCTGAGCGAAAGCACCGAAAGTTGTGATAGAAACGATAGTTGCCTTAACAACATCACCTACATTGTAGTTAGCCTTGAAGATTTCCCAGGGGTTGTCCTCAGTTTTCTTGTAGCCGAGAGAAATTCTGTTCTCCTCCTGATTGAGATCCTTGATGTAAACCTCAAGAGTATCGCCAACGCTTACAACTTCACTGGGGTGCTTGATTCTCTTCCATGAAAGCTCAGAAATGTGAACCATACCGTCAATACCGCCGAGGTCAACAAATGCACCAAAGCTTGTAAGTGACTTAACCTTGCCGGTATAAACATCACCGATGCTTGCAGAAGCCCAGAACTTAGCCTTAGCCTCTTCCTTCTTAGCGTTGAGAACAGCCTTGATAGAGCCGACTGCACGCTTTCTGCCCTCGGTTACTTCGATGATCATAAATTCAACCTTTTTCTTGAGGAGCTGTTCAAGCTCAGCGCCTCTGGGAAGACCTGTGTGTGAAGCAGGGATAAAGATTCTTACGCCGTAAACGCTGAGTGTAACACCCTTGTTGACAACGTGCTGAACAGTGCCCTCGAGAACAGTCTTTTCATCCTTAGCCTTAACGATCTTCTCAAAGCCAGCCTGCTCGTCAACCTTTCTCTTGGAAAGAGTAGCAGTACCTTCCTGATCGTTGACCTTGATAACGATAAGCTCAACCTCATCGCCGATGCTAACGATATCAGAGGGCTTCTTGGAAGGATCGTCCGTAAGGTCGTCCAGAGCGACATAGCCCGTGTGCTTAGTGCCGAGATCAACGATAGCCTCTGTGTTATTTACAGCGACAACAGTGCCTTTAACTTTCTCTCCTGTATGTATTTTCTTGAGGGACTGTTCCATAGCCTCCGCAAAGTCAATATCCTCTTCCTGATTTGTTGTGAGATTTTCATTCTCTGTCATGTTGGTTTGTACCTCCTTAATTATATAAGCCGGAGTTGACGCTCCGGCAGTAATGCCGATTTTTTCAGCAGCGGGTAAATGCAAAGACAGCAGCTCGTCCGCATTTTCGATGTGGTAGGTTTTACAATACTCGCTGCACACCTCAAACAGTTTCACGGTATTTGAGCTGTGTCTGCCCCCTACGACGAGCATAAGGTCAGACCGCTGAGCCAGCGTACGTGCGTCCGATTGTCTTGCGTCGGTAGCATTGCAGATAGTATCAAAAATAACGACATCAGGGTTGTCTTCAGGGATCACCTTTAAACACTCACCCCATATTACTATATTATACGTTGTTTGCGCAACAATTGCAACCCTTTTTTTCAAATTTATATATTTTTTTTCAAAAAAGTCTTTTAGCTCAAAATTATCCTTGAAAACGAGGCAATTTTCGTCACAATGACCAACGATTCCCTGCACCTCCGGGTGAGTTGAGTCGCCGGCAATGAGGATAAAGTAGCCCTCTGCACTTTTTTCAGCGACAATTTTATGGATTCTCGACACGAAAGGACAGGTTGCGTCAAGCATTCTGTTTCCCTTTTGTGCAATCTGCTCGTATACACTTCTGCCTACTCCGTGTGAGCGAATGACAACAGTCTCGCCCTCCTCCAGCTCGTCTACCGAGGAAATTATCCTTGCTCCCCTTGACTTCATGTCGTTGACAACGTCCTGATTGTGAATGATAGGACCAAGAGTTGCAACCCTCGTATTTTTTTCAAGCTCACTGTAGACCATTTTTACAGCTCTGTCAACTCCGAAGCAGAAGCCGGCGGATTTTGCAACAGTTACTTCACTCATCGGCATTTCCCTCCGCAGTCTTTTCCGGCTTAACAGCTTCATCTCCCTCAACAAGACGGGTTATCTCAGCCATGTAGGCATTTTTCAGCCTCACAAGCTTTCTCGGATCAGGCTCGTCCACACAGGTGGGGCAGTAATCGGAAGGATCAATAGGCTTGCCGTACTTTACAGTAATTCTGCACCGGAATTTCAGCTTTTCGCCGAAAACAACTCCCACAGGGATTATCCGGCAGCCTGAACGGGCAGCAATGAGGGCGGCTCCTGTTTTTCCACGATGAACCTTTCCGTCCTTTGAACGGGTGCCTTCGGGGAATATCACCAGACTCCTGCCGCTTTTCAGCCTTTCAACAGCAGTATCGATAACTGTCATGTCGCCCTTTCCACGGGATACGGGAAAAGCTCCGAGAGCACGTATCAGTGCGGCAAACAAAGGATTTCTGAAAAGCTCCTCCTTAGCCATAAAGGCAAATTTTCCCTTAGCTCCTGCCCCTACAAGAGGCGGATCTGCATTTGAACGGTGGTTGGATGTGTAGATAACAGCCTCCTTGTCCGGAATATTCTCTTTTCCCTCGTATCTCAGGCTGTAGCATAGGTGAAAGGCTGTCCAGACAGCATATTTGCATATATAGTAAAGCATTACATTTTCCCTCCGCTGCTGAGTTTTTCGCTGATTATACGGCTTATCTCCTCTGCTGATTCCTCAAGACCAAGGTTCGTTGTATCAACAAGGACAGCGTCCTCAGCCTGTCTGAGAGGAGCAGTTTTGCGGTTCATGTCATTTCTGTCACGTTCGATAATGTCGCTGAGTATCTCCTCATAACAGGGACAACCCAGCTTGTCGGAAAGCTCCTTGTACCGCCGTGAAGCTCTCTCCTCTGCAGACGCCGTAAGGAAGATTTTTACCTGTGCGTCGGGAAGAACTACCGTTCCGATATCCCTGCCGTCCATTATGACATTGTTCTCACGGGCAATTTTTTTCTGCATCTCAAAAAGATAATCACGCACTGCCGGAATAGTGGAGACCTTTGAAGCCGCCATTGATATCTCCGGCGTTCTTATGAGGTCAGAAACGTCTCTGTCACCAAGATAAACACGCTGTGCCCCGTCAATAAATTTAAGAGAAACCTCCGCACCGTCAAGTGATTTCACAATTTCATCGTCAGGAATGTTATTTTCCGTGATATACAAAGCAATAGTCCTGTATAGAGCGCCTGTGTCAACATAGATATAACCGAGTTTTGCCGAAACCATTTTAGCAATGGTGCTTTTTCCTGCACCGGCAGGACCGTCAATAGCAATATTTATTGTATTCAAAGTTATCTCCTCCTATAGAAAATTTTTCACTGAGATAATAAGGTCTGTCAGCACAGCTATGACTGATACTGAGCTGAACACCGCACAGAACCACACCGGAAGCTTCTGACTGAGCTTTTCCGAAACAGGGTGAAGTCCCCAGAAATAGATTACTGCAAAAATTCCGAAAATCGCACTGGATATTCCGCTTGACCTGTCAAGTATTGAAAACCACCAGCCCTCGTATGTCCATAACTGCCGGTGAAAAATGAACTCCAGCAAATATGATGCACCAAGCTCGAACAAGGTAGTTATCACCGCTGAAAAGAAAAATATAAACAAAGGATTCCGCTTTTTCCTCAGCAGCAGAAGAAGCATGAACGCTCCAACTGCATAAATGGGGATTATCGGCAGCCACAGTATTCCACGATTCACAAATTCGCCATAGAGAATCCAGACTGTCACTACCTCGTATATCCAGCCGATAAAGCCTGCTGTCATAAATTCAAAGATATAGCGGAACGATGTCCGCAGGAATTTATTTTGCTCCCTCATATCTCACCCCATATTCATAGCCGCCGAATATGCAGTGGAAAAGGCAATTTGCAAATTAAAGCCTCCGGTATATCCGTCCACATCTATGACCTCTCCGGCAAAAAACAGTCCGGGAACAAGCTTTGATTCCATAGTTTTCGGGTTTATCTCCTTAACGGAAACTCCGCCGCTGGTGACTATCGCCTCGTCAATGGGACGAAAACCGGAAATCCGCACAGGAAATGCTTTTATAAGCTTGCCGAAGTCTCTGCGCTGCTCCTTTGTAATGCCGTTGACCTTCTGTTCAGCCGGAATTCCCGAAAGCTTCACCGCAACGGGAATAAGCTTTGCCGGAAGAAGCTTTCTGACAGCATTTATAAAGTCACGATTGAGATTTTCGCTGAAATCACGCTGAATCCTGCTGTCAAGCTGCTCCGGAGAAAGTCCCGGCTTCATGTCGATAAGCAGCCGGTACCTTTCAGACTTCATTTCACGGATATGTGAGCTTGCACTGAGCACCAGCGGTCCGGAGACGCCGAAATGGGTGAACAGCATCTCTCCAAGCTCGCTGTAGATGAGCTTTTCGCCGTCATAAAGATGAAGCTCCACATTGCGCAGAGACAGTCCCATCATATCAGCACAGTACTTATCCGGCGAAACAAGGGGAACAAGAGATGGTTTCAGCGGAGTTATACTGTGACCAGCCTCCTCTGCAAGCCTGCAGCCGTCTCCGTCAGAGCCAGTTTTCGGGTAGGAGCTTCCGCCGCAGGCAATAAGAACAGAATCGGCAAAGTAGTCCTCACCGCCTGCACGAACGCCTTTGCACACGCCGTCTTTTATAATAATATGTCTGACAGGCTTGTGGATTATTTTTACCCCAAGTGCTTTAAGCTCCTTGTCAAGAGCATTAACGATGTCCTCTGCCTTGTCGCTGACCGGAAAGACTCTGCCCCCTCTTTCAGTTTTCAGCTCAACGCCGAGAGCGGTGAAGAAATCCATAGTATCCTGCGAATCAAAGGCTGAAAAGGCACTGTAAAGGAATCGTGGATTTACCGGAATATTGTTCATAAGCTCTCCGGCGCTGCAGTTGTTTGTAACGTTGCATCTTCCCTTGCCTGTGATACGCAGCTTTCTTCCCACTGACGCATTTTTCTCGAACATCAGCACGCTTTTTCCGAGACGGGCGCACTGTATGCCGGCAAAGCACCCTGCCGCACCGGCACCTATTATAATAACATCAGCCATTGCCGTTCCTCCGGAGCATATTCAGCTTACTGCGGACAGCGGCACGTCTTGCCTCTGTAGCTTCTCTGTCGGGAAGATAAACGCCGTTTTCAGTCCGCAGAACATCACCCTCCTGTGCATCGGAGGATATACAGCTCCTGCTTACCTGAACCATGCCGCTGTCAGTTTCAAGAACGGCAATGTCGCCTTCAAAGCGGTCAATAATAATCATTCCATACCTCTTTCTGTACGGATCTGCAGCGTACTGCCGTCCGACTCAAATATAATGCTGCCGCACTGGTCGGTGCGGTAAATTTTTCTGGCATACTCCGAAAGCCTGTCCACAATCACAGGAGAGGGGTGTCCGTAGGAATTACCCTCACCGCACATAATAACGGCATAATCCGGCGAAACAACTTTCAGAAACTCCTCTGATGAGGAGGTGTCACTGCCGTGATGACCAGCCTTGTAGACCTTTACGTGCTGAAGCCTGCCGCTTTGGAGCATTTCCTCCTCCGCCAGCTTTTCGGCATCTCCTGTAAAAAGGAAGCTGTTGCTGCCGTGCCGGAGAATTATTCCTATGGAGTAGTTGTTGGCACCGCTGTATTTCGGACTGTTTGGAGCAATTATCTCCGCTTCGGCTTCACCTATTTTTATTGTACTGCCCAGCTGTGCTTCATTTATGTAAAGTCCTTTTGCACTGCAGGCGTCAATAAATCTCTCATAATAACGTGTGGTAGGAATATCGCTGTCATCAATATGCGGCATTATTATCTCACCAATATCGTAATTGCTTACCACATCGCCCATACAGCCCATGTGATCGGAATGAGGGTGAGTTGCAGCAAGAACGTCTATCCTCTTAACGCCCTGACTGTTAAGAAAAGCCGCAACACGATCGAATTCCGTAGATTCGCCGCAGTCTATAAGCATATTCTGCCCGCCGCAGCTTATGAGAACGCAGTCTCCCTGTCCAACATCAATAAAGCTGACTGCAAGATTATCATTACAGTCAGGGGCAAAAAAGCTGTTTACCCTGTCCCTGAGCCAGCCCACGGGATTATAGCCTGCCCCCTCTGCAATAGTAAGAAACAGAAACAAAACCAGGAATACATATACTATTTTTTGCGGTAATGAGAGCTTTTTGCCTGTTTTTTTGTCTGCCAACGTCTGTCACCTCCCCTTTTGTCACTGCCTCCGGAGCTTCTGCGTTTTTTCGGCAGTTCCTCTGCAAGGCAGTTCTTCCCTGTGCCGATAAGGTCTCTCCTGCCGGCTTTTTTCAGAGCTTCAAGGACTATTTCCCTGTTCTCCGGCTTGAAATACTGGAGCAGTGCCCTCTGCATTGCCTTTTCCTCAGGCGACCTGGGGACATAGACCTTTTCCATTGTATAAGGGTCAAGCTCCGTGTAAAACATACAGGTGGAAATTGTTCCGGGCGTCGGATAAAAGTCCTGTACCTGTTCGGGGTGAATCCTGTTTTCTTTCAGGAAAACAGCCAGTTCCACAGCTTCTTTCAGGGTACTTCCGGGATGAGAGGACATAAGGTACGGCACAAGATACTGTTCCTTGCCTATGCCCTTTGTTATCTCATAGAAACGCTTCTGAAAGGCTTTGTACGCCTCAATATGAGGCTTTCCCATTTTGTCAAGAACAGCCGCAGAACAGTGTTCAGGCGCTACCTTTAACTGACCGCTGACATGATATTTTATAAGCTCACGCATAAATTCGCCGTCTTTGTCCTCCATGAGGTAGTCGTAGCGTATTCCGGAGCGAATGAAAACACGCTTCACACCCCTGATACTGCGAAGTTTACGGAGAATCCCCAGATATTCCGAATGATTCACTTCCAGAGCCGGACACGGTTTCGGAGCAAGGCATTTTTTACCTTTGCACAGTCCTTTTTCAAGCTGTTTATGGCATGAGGGACTGCGGAAATTAGCCGTCGGACCGCCGACATCATGGATATATCCCTTAAAATTGGGCATTTTCGTTATTTTCTCAGCTTCCCGGAGAATCGATTCCTCACTGCGGCAGGTAATCCTCCGCCCCTGATGAAGTGCAATCGAGCAGAAATTGCAGTACCCGAAACACCCTCTGTTATGGGTTATGGAGAACTGTACCTCCTCGATGCCCGGAACGCCTCCCAGCTTCTCATAGGAGGGGTGATAAGTGCGCATAAAGGGCAAATCGTAGATTTTGTCAAGCTCCTCAGTCGTAAGGCTTGGAGACGGCGGATTCTGCACCAGCATCATATTTCCATGACGCTGTATGACAGTTTTTCCATAGACCTCGTCCTGCCAGTCGTACTGTATCTTCGTAGCCTTTGCATACTCCGTTTTGCTTGTGCTGACCTGTTCAAATGAGGGACACTGAGCCGCACCTATGGGAGTATTCACCGGTTCAGTGAGGTAACAGGTTCCCCGAATATCGTGTATCTCCCCGATTTTTTCACCTGCTGCCAGCCTTGCAGTAAGCTCAGTTATCTGATGCTCTCCCATGCCGTACATGAGCAGATCAGCTCCGCTGTCGGCAAGAATAGTAGGTCTTACAGCGTCGTCCCAGTAGTCATAATGGGCAAAACGGCGCAGGGAAGCCTCCAGTCCGCCGATAGCAATGGGAACGTCACCAAAAATCTCACGAAGCCTGCGGCAGTAGACTATTACCGCCCTGTCAGGACGTTTTCCGGCTGCTCCTCCGGCAGTATATGCATCATCGGAGCGCTTTCTCTTTGCGGCAGTGTAGTGAGCAACCATTGAATCAATATTTCCTGAGGTCACAAGAAATGCATATTTCGGCGCACCAAAGCGGAGAAAATCCTTGTCAGAACGCCAGTCCGGCTGTGAGATTATTCCCACAGTATAGCCCAGCGACTGGATAAGCCTTGTAATAATAGCAGCTCCGAAGCTCGGGTGGTCAACATAAGCGTCGCCTGTTATATAGATATAGTCAAACTGACTTATCCCCTGCTGCTCCATTTCCTCCCGTGTTATCGGTAAAAATCCATTCATAATATCACCTCAGGACTTTTCATTCATTCTTGCCCGTCTCTCGTCAAGCTGCATTCTTGTAATAAGTACCTTACGTGGCTTAGCGCCCTCACTTGGACCGATTACGCCTAATTCCTCAAGCTCGTCCATAATTCTTGCCGCCCTTGCGTAGCCTAATTTCAGCTTTCTCTGGAGCATTGACGTTGAAAGCTGACCATTGTCAACAGCCACAGCCATTGCACGCTCAACATAATCCTCGTCACTTCCGGCAGCATAGGCTGACTCGGAGGAATCGTCCTTATCATTTTTGCTGACCGGAACAAGACTTTCAACAGCTTCAATGATTTCGCTGTCAAACTCTCCCTGAGCCTGACTTTTAATGAAGCTGACGGTATTTTCAATATCCTTTGTAGAAGCAAAGCAGCCCTGAACTCTCACCGGCTTGCTTGAACCGATAGGCATATAGAGCATATCGCCGTTGCCGAGAAGCTTGTCTGCGCCTGCCATATCGATAATTGTTCTTGAATCCACCTGTGACATAACGGAAAGAGCAATACGGCTGGGGATATTTGCCTTGATAAGACCAGTAATAACATCAGTTGTAGGTCTCTGAGTAGCCACAACAAGGTGCATTCCGGCAGCACGTCCCATTTGTGCAAGGCGGCAAATGGAGTCCTCCACCTCTTTGCCGGCAACAAGCATCATGTCAGCAAGCTCATCAATAAATATAACGATCTGCGGTATGCGCTCCACCTCGTCATTGGAGTCAGCCATTTCGTTATATGATTTTATGTCATTGGCACCGTCCTCAGCAAACATCTGATAGCGGCGCATCATTTCATTTACTGCCCAGTTCAGAGCGCCTGCTGCCTTTTTGCTGTCAGTAACAATGGGAATAAGCAGGTGAGGAAGTCCCTCGAATATCTTGAATTCAACGATTTTCGGATCAATGAGGATAAGCTTTACCTCGTCGGGAGTTGCGTTGTAGAGAATGCTCATAATAATTGAACGTGTGCAGACAGATTTACCTGAACCGGTAGTGCCTGCGATAATAACGTGGGGCATTTTCGCAACATCGCCAAGAATGATTTTTCCGGCTATATCCTTGCCTACAGCAAAGGTAAGCTTGCTTTTTGAGTTGCGGAAGTCCTGAGACGCAAGGATTTCCCTGAGAGTGACCATATCCTTTTTGGTGTTGGGGACTTCGATTCCCACTGCTGCCTTTCCCGGTACAGGAGCTTCGATACGAACGCCCTGAGCCGCAAGATACAGGGCAATATCGTCCTCCAGTCCCTTTATCTTTGAAACCTTTACACCGGCACCGGGCTGTATCTCATAGCGAGTGATTGAAGGGCCTCTGTAAATGTCGCTGATACGGACGGTAACTCCGAAGCTTTTCAGTGTATTTACAATTATTTCTGCCTTTTCACGCATTTCAAATGAAGCTTCTTCGCCGTTTGCTTTTATCTCCGGAGGAGTAAGCAGATCAAGAGAGGGCAGAACATACTGAGGACGTATCTCCTCCTGCGGAACAGGCAGAAGCTCTGATTCAGCCTGTGTTTCGCTGTTTTTCTTGTCAAGCTCGTCAACTGCCTGTGAAATAAGCTCCGAAAGTCCGTCATAAACACCGGAGGACTTTTCTTTGCCTGAACTTTCAGTATTTTCAGGAGCTTCAGGAGCATCTTCGGCAGCCTCTGCGGCAGTTTCCTCCGCTTCAGCAGACCTGTCCGCCGGTTTCTCTCCGGGCAGAGGTATATCGATAAGAAAATCCTGTTCACTGCTGTCATTTTCAGCATTATCGGAACTTTTCGGTCTTTTTCGTGGAGGACGGCGGTTATTCACAAGGTTAATGGCTTCAATATCGGCTTCAAAATCGTTTTTCTCGTCGTCATCATCAAAGGCGTCCTCAAAGTCCCCCCCTGAAATGACATTCCTGAATCCCATAAAGCACCGCCCGATAAATTTGAACGGTCTGGTTATAAGCTCAAGGAACTGAATAAGTCCCAGTCCCGTAAGAAGCATGGAAAATACGAAAAACATTATTACAGAGATAATTTTTGCTCCGGTAGTACCGAAAATGGAAAGCAGCGGACCGGCTATAATAAATCCTGCAACGCCGCCGCCTTTAAGCTCCTTTCCGCTTTTGTAAAGCTCGGCAATGTTGTTGAAGAAGCCCTCTCCTGGCAGCTTTCCCACTGAGAATATCTGCACAGCCGCACTTGCAAGAATAATTATGGCAATGCCCCATACAGCACGTCCGGCAACGCATTTCTGACTTTTTTCCATGCCGATAAGGACTGCCGTATAAATGAGCACCACCGGCACAAAGAAAACTGCAAGGCTGAAAATGCCAAGAAGTCCGTTATGTATGCCGTTCCACCCTGCTGAGCCTTTTATAACCGCCATGAGAAACACAAGAACTCCTGCGGCAAAAAGCACGATAGACCAGAACTGATTTTTCTCATTGCGAAGTGCTCCTGAGCTGAGCTTCTGTTCGGGAGAAGCCTGTTTGTTTTTCTTTTCCTCACCGCCGGAGCCTTTTTCACCGCCGTTATTTCCGTTACTGCTGTTATTTCCATTTTTCGGCGAATTTCCGCCGTTCTGAGGCGGACGTCTCTTTCGTCCGTTTCCGTTTCCATTTCCTTCTGCCATAAAAATCTCCTTCCGTTCTCCGGCTGTTCAGGGAAGCACCCCTAAACTGCCGGAAAATCCTGCATCATCATGTATACCTTTTTTCACTGCATTCAATCATATCATAAAGGCACTGCATTGCGTCACTGAGA
>JAEDLA010000185.1 GCA_016295545.1 Oscillospiraceae bacterium
CTGAATTTTGTTTCCGCTTTAATCGAAGGCATTTTCACGAAATGCTCTATCAGCGTCTTATGATTGCTGCTTTGGCTGCTCCTGTTTGTAGGTATAGCAAGCTTGTTAATTCGCTTGCTGACTCAAAGTGATACCCAGATTTTCTGATAGTTTGGTTACATAGATTTTTCCACAAAAGGAACAAAGCTCCGAGGACTGTAACAGCCTTCGAAGCTTCGCTTTTTATGGATATTCGGTTGTAAAAGCGTATTTGAGTGAGTTTCAACTTGTGAGAATATTTTTTTCAACCAAAGAGAATAAGAAGTGTATTCAACTCGGGAGAATAGGGGTAGATTTTAGCAAGCATTGATTTTGTGGGAACATAATCAATAATTGCGAATCATCACGAAGGAAGCATGTGAGAATAGATTTTTGCATTGGTATAAATTATATAATCACTGCAGCCCGAGTTTTCAATAGGATCACCGTTCTGATCAAGCAGCATTGCCGTAAGCTGTACTTTGTAGTTGGAATAAAGCCCGTCTGCACTTTCAAGCTCCGCTCCCGTTATTACCGAATAGCTAGATATGATCTCAAACGTACCTGCTTCATAATTCAATTCATTCTCCTTGTCAAACAGGAATTCATATGAACCGTTATTTGCAGAATGTGCTTTAGCGGTACCGTTTTTGTCATACAGCGTTATGTTTGTAAGATATTTGTCAATGGGGACAGGCTCATAACTTCCGTCATTGTTCTTTTGATATAATGAAAGAATAAATTTAACTGTTTTCGCCTTGTTAAATGCAGCGTCGGGTATATTAAGCACATTGTAATAGCCTGCGGCTGTTATCTTTTCGTTGGTGTCTCTGCCGTTTATTCCGAGCTTTACCATTTCGTTAGGCGAATTTACCGGTATATTGTAGCTTAAAGACGCAGCTGCTATGTTTTCACGATAATATGACTTGCCGTTTCCGTCATTTTGCTTTTCGGACATATTGCTCTGCCCGATATTATCGGGAAGGTACGCAAGCACCGAATTTGCAGACAGCGTCACACCATAGGTTTCATCCTGATTTTTCCGCTCCGGGAACTGAGCAATAATACTTTCTTCATCCGAATAGGTGATAGTCAGGTCATCACAGGAAATTGCAACACTGCTGCTGTTTATCAGATATTCTTTAATATCCTTCGGGTTATCGGCTGTGCTGCCCGTAAGTGTTATCACAGCGTCGGTATTGGTGATGTTTACCGGATATTCCGATGCACCGATCTTATACGTTCCCGTAACACGTGGAGCTCCCTTTACTCCCTTTTCAACCCCTTCTGCGTCCTTTCTTATGGCTTCGATAATAAAGCCGTGATAAAGATGAATGGAATCATCGTTAAGATAAGGCTTTACCTCAGCTGCATTATCAGGCTTTAATGAGATAATAGTTTTTAGCTCGGCTGTCAGTGCTCTGTTGTTTTCGTTGATTACCTCGCCTCCCGTTGTTTTGAAGGTAAATGTCTGGTCATAGAGATTTCCAAGAATCATATGTACCATACTCTCTTTGGACTTATCGTTATCGAGATGAGAGGGGGTCATATTGGCATCGTCCAGTCTCGTGCTGCAGCAAATGGTTATATTCCTTACAGGCGCACTGTTGTCCTCATTTGTGAAGAAGCTGATATAATAGTCCTCCACCACCTTGAGGAAACCCGTTTCAGAATCGGTCATGCCCGCCTTTGGAGTAAGCTGTGCGCTGTAAAGTGACGATGTGTCCGTATCCGAATCGGTTTTCTTCCGATAATATTCCCCTCCTATCTTGACCGTTGCGTTTGCTGTGTCAGCTGCGCCGCATTTTACCAGAGTTCCGTTTGTATCCGCACTTACGGAAATATCTGCTGACCTGTTCAGCAGGTCGCAGAATGTGACCGGGACGAACTGTGTGCTGTCCGAGGCACTGAATTTGCCGAAGTCAAGCTTTTTGTCGGAAGCAGAAAAAGCTTCGCCTATGGTAGAATAATACGCCTTGGAATAATTATTCCTGTCAACCAGCACAAGCTTTGTATCCCCGGGCAGATCTTTATCGCCTTTCAGAAGTACGGATTTTCCATAGCTTGAAAGCAGGTTTTCGCCGCTGTTTATAACATTCTGCCATTCCTCAGCTGTTCGTTTATATGAATAGGTTATATGTGCGGTAACGGGAGTGCCGTAATTCTCCAGAACGGGATGTCCATCTGTATAATAATCTGTGTTGTATGTTGTTCCCGAAAGGGCAGCAGCTCTGAAATCAAAGTCCAGCATTTTTTCAACATAAACGGGAATATACAGATGATATGCGATCTTATCCGAATCAGACGGGTCATAATACTGAATGTCCATCAGAGTAAACTGTTTATAATTACTGTCATAATCCATATCAGTCATTTTGAAATAACCGTCATTCATGACAAGAGTCTTTGCAAAGTCTTCTTCCGATTCAAATACTCCGCTTTCTTCATTCAGTCTTAACGGCAGAATGTCCACATTGCATATGCTGCTGTCAGCCTCTGCGTAATTGCTTACAGTTACATCGTTAGTAAGAATATGGATATAGCTGTTGAGCATTTCCGTCACATTGCGGTAATTGGAGTCGTTTATCACAAGAACCGGAATATCATCGGGAATAGACGCGCCTGTCTTTTCATTGAAGGTGGAGAGCTTGCTTTCTTCATACAGCGAGAATTTGTCGGTGTATTCAGAGGCAGCATTATTGTAGCCGTTGACCTTGCCTATGTCGGACAGTATTGCATCGACCGCAGTCCTGTCAACACCGTCACCTGTCAGGAACTGAGGATCGGCTGCAGAGCTGTCAATGACCTTCTTCGGGTTTACAGTAACATACGGGAAGGAACCCATATCGGCAACGATATTATTTCTGTTGACAGTTGAAGCCTCCTTGTTGGCAGTATCGGTGTCAAGACATTTTCCCATATAGTCAGCATAAATTACATATGCTGTACCCTCATCTTTACCGATCTCCTTGCCGATATGCATACCATTTTCATACTTCTTCATACACATACCCACAAGCTTCAGTTCACTGTTATCCCCGATCTGACCCGCAATATCTCCGAAGATGGGCGATGTAAGCTTATTGCCGTCCTTATCGGTGATCTGAACGTTATCAATGACTATGTTATATCCTTTGACCCTCGCTTCTGTTACAACAGCACCTAAAAATCCTCCTGCAGGCTTGCTGTCAATGGTCATCAATACACAGTTGGAAACCATACTGTTCTTAATGATAACATCATTTTGGAACTCTGATTTTCCGACGAATCCGCCGATACCCTCAACAGTGCTGACCTTACCGACTGCTCTGAGCGTATAATTCTCGACCAGACAATTATCCAGAGTCAGCTCTGTGGAAAGAAGTCCCACAAGACCTCCTGCCTGATAGTTTCCCTTAATTACATGAGTATCGGGAGCAGTGGATACCATATGAACATTATTAAGCTCAGTTTTATATGCATATAGTTTTACAACACCGATAACTCCGCCGTTATAGCTGATGAGATTGTCACTGCTGTCCTTGTTGACATCAACATCTGTAACATTGATATTTATAAGCTTTGTAGACTCTATCCTGTTATTTCCATTTGCATCATCTCCGCAGCAGCCAATAACAGAACCAACAAAGGCAGTATTGCCTGTAGCCTTAGAGATCACACTATTTCCCTTAATATCAATATTCTGTATCAGGACAGTGGTTTGTACATCTGATTTATTATCATAGATCGTTCCTATCAATCCGCCGGTGCCAACGTTATTACCCCAACTTCCTGCCGCCTTTGAACTGATCTCTCCAAAGGTAAAGGAGCCGTTTGTATCGTCATCTGTTTTTCCGTCAA
>JAEDLA010000186.1 GCA_016295545.1 Oscillospiraceae bacterium
AACTATGAATATTTTTATCGGAACGTAAATAAAGGTTGATATCTTTTGTTGATATTAAACAAAATATTATTTTACCCCCTATTAAATGAGCTGCTGAATATACGGCAGAACCTGTTCCTTCGGAATATCAAGAACATAGGCAAATTCTTCATAAAGTGCAGCTTCGGCATCTTTCAGAAAGTGCTCGTCTGCTGAACGCAGCTTTCTGTTCTCGCTCATTTTTTTCTTTTTATGGATATACAGGGTTTTTATAAGCTGAATCAGCTTTTGCCTGTTGCCGCTTCTGAGGATTTTTTCGTACTCTGCTTTGCGGAGATTATCGTCCTCTATCCATATAAATTTCTCATCAGGCATGGCTTTTATCAGCTTATCAAGCTCCTCTCTGGACAATACACGGTGCATCTGACTGGTGAGATTTTTATTGTCCGTCGGAACATAGAAAGTATTTTTGCTGTCATTTTCAGACCTCAGAACATAGTATTCCGCAGGCGTTCCGCTGAAGTCACGGGTTTCTACTGAAATAATCCGGCATACTCCGTGAGTTGAATATGTAACAATATCATTAGCTTTGTACATTTATATCCCTCCAAAAATAAAACGTGCAGTCAGCTCAACCGGATTTACGTTCCGCTAAGCAAACTACACGTTGAATATACTTTTATTATAACATCTTTTCTAAAAAATTGTCATAGGCATTATGCACAAAATTTCAGAAAAGTCCCCGTACATCTTCAAAGGTCAGCTTCGGCTGAAGTGCAAGATTTATTCCAAAGGCGATAAGCTGAGAAGCTCTCTCTGTAAGCCTGTCAACGTCTCGTGGCGTTACCATCATGTTGGGCATATCTCTTTTCGGCGCACCTCCGGTAAGACTGCGGACTATTGTATGCATATCCACAACGGTGGGAACTCCTACCGCTATCACTGGAACTCCGAAAATCTTGCGGGAAAGCTCCTTTCTCGCATTTGACACACCGCTGCCCGGAGAAATTCCCGAATCCGACAGCTGAATAGTCGTTCCGAGACGGCTTATATCCGAACAGGCAAGAGCGTCCACCGCTATTATTCCGGCAGGCTTCAGCTCACGGCATATTGCCTTGACTATCTCAGCCGTTTCAATGCCTGTCTGCCCCAGAACTCCCCCTGCAAAGACGCTTACACGCCGCAGAGACGTAAGAAAAGCCTCCTCCTCGCTGTCAAGCTCGTCCCGAAGATGCCTTGTTGCAAGTATTTTCGCAGCCGTCTGAGGACCAAGAGCGTCCGGCGTAATATCGTTGTTTCCCAGTCCTACCACAAGAATCTCACCCTCCGGAATAAGACTGCGCAGCTCCGAAGCAAGCTCCTGCGCCATATCTTCGTATTCATCGGAAAATTTGCTCAGACTGCTGCCCTCCAGCGTTATATATCTTCCTTTTCCTTTACCAACCGTACTGATGTAGCTGTCATTTTCAATGACAATTTCAGTTATGCGGAATGCCTTGCCACGTCTGACCTCCCTGATACCTTTCTGACGGGGCGGTACAGCGGCAACTCCCTCCAGAGCAAGATCTGTTCTTATTTTCATTTTAACACCTCATTTTCAGGGAAATTGTGCATATTGCTTTAAATAGTGGATAAAATTTTGTTGTAATACTTTTATTTTGCCTATTGCATTACTCTCAAAAAAATGATATAATTATTATTGTCTCAGTGCAGAGAAATCTGCAATCGCAGACGTCCGTTGCGTCTGCTTCGGCATATATCCCATGTATGCCGCTATTATATGTATTTTACAGTCATTTATCATTGGTAGATTATGACTGAGCTTCAGGGGAGGTGTAATAAATGCCGAATATTAAATCTGCTAAAAAGAGAGTTAAGGTTAACAGAACTAAGGCTGCTGCCAACAAGGCAAGAAAGTCCAATCTCAAAACAGTTCTCAAAAAGGCTGATATTGCCTGCACTACAGGTGCTGCTGACAAGACAGAAGCTATCAGAGTTGCTATCAAGAAGGTTGACCAGGCTTGCGCAAAGGGTCTTATTCATAAGAACGCTGCTGCAAGAAAGAAGTCTCAGCTTGCTAAGAAGCTCAATGCTGCCGGCTAATAATGTCTTTATTCCATAGACTATAAATTTCTCCCCTGTGGTTATCCATAGGGGAGTTTTTTCGTATTTTTTACGGACTGCCATAAAAATTCTCCGGAATGATGTAACATTCCGGAGGAATTGATTTATCCCTTTGAATTAAGAGTGCTGATATACTTCTTTGTCTCTGCGGAAACAACTCCGGATAGACAAATCAGGGCGATAATATTAGGAATTGCCATAAGACCATTGAAAATATCGGCAATATTCCATACTGCCTCAACAGTGAGATACGGTCCTATAAACACAGCTGCTATGTAAAGACATCTGAAAGCTATTGTCGTGAATTTGCTTGACTTTGTAAGATATGCAAGGCATCTTTCGGAATAATAATTCCAGCCAAGAATCGTGGTAAATGCAAAGAAAACAAGACAAGCCATGAGAATAAATGATGATACCTTTTCCGGAAAGGGAAGTCCGTACTGGAACGCTGCATTTGTTATCTCAACGCCTTTAAGCTCCGGATTCCTCTCAATACAGCCGGAAATCACGATTGAAAGTCCTGTCATGGTACATACGATAATAGTATCGATAAATGTGCCTGTCATTGTTACAAGTCCCTGACGTGCAGGCTCTTTTGTCTGAGCAGCAGCGGCAGCAATAGGTGCAGAGCCAAGTCCGGCTTCATTGGAGAAAATTCCCCTTGAAATGCCGTTCTGCATTGCTGCAATAATAGCTCCAAGCGCTCCTCCGGCAGCTGCTCTCAGTCCGAAAGCACTGCTGATTATCTCGGCAACAGCAGAGGGTATCTCCTTAATATGAGTGAAAATAATTATGAGACAGCAGAGGATATACATTACTGCCATGACCGGTACTATAACCTCAGAAGCCGAGGCAATGCGCTTTATTCCGCCAATGAGAATAAGAGCAGTAAACAGAGTTATGACCAGTCCTGTAATTATCTGAGCATAGGTATATTCCGTGCCGAAAATCGTCACTGTATGCAGAGAATCCGGATCAAAGAAATTATTTGCAGCAGATGTGATACCGTTTATCTGAGTAATTGTTCCTATGCCCATAAGTCCGGCAAGAGTTCCGAAAATTGCAAACAGCTTTGCAAGCCACTTCCATTTCTGTCCCATTCCGTTTTCAATATAGTAGAAAGGTCCTCCAAGTATATGTCCCTGTTTATCAGTAACTCTGTACTTTACTGCAAGCAGTCCTTCGGAATATTTTGTAGCCATTCCAAAGAATGCGGCAACCTCCATCCACAGCAGAGCGCCCGGGCCTCCTGCGGCAATAGCCGTTGCAACACCGACTATATTTCCTGTACCGATAGTTGCTGAAAGTGCTGTACAAAGTGCAGCAAAGCTTGTGACCTCTCCGTCGCCGGAGTTTTCATTTCTGAACATGAATTTCAGTGCAGTTCCCAGCCGTCGAATTTGCAGTCCTCTTATTCTGAAAGTCAGAATAATTCCACAGCCCAATATGAGCACTATCATAGGTATTCCCCAGACAAAGCCGTCTATTTTGCTGATTATTTCGTTGAATCCGGACATTTATACACTTCCCTTTTTCAAAATATGCATAAAAATTATACTACTTTTTTTCCATAAAGTCAATATAAATAAAACAAATACTTATTTTTGCAGTTTACTCTGTCTGAAAAACACTTTATTGACAGAAATTTTTGCAGAACAGTTTCTTTTAATAATCATCATGAAATTTTCCTTAATCATCTTCTGTCGTAATGGTAATTTCAGAGCTTTCCTGAGACTGCTTTTTTCTTTCAGT